>JAWWOJ010000443.1:0-10639 GCA_033851885.1 Frankiales bacterium
ATCCACCGCAACCGCACCGAGATCCGCGACATCTTCCTGCGCGAGATGGTCGGTGCGCCAGGCGATCTCACCGACGATCCTGCGGCTCTCGCCGAGGCCGCGAGGACGTATTTGCGGCAGAAGTTCCTCACGGCGCGCGTCGCGGTCAGCGGCGTGAACTTCGCCGTCGCCGAGACCGGCACGCTGTCGGTGGTCGAGTCGGAGGGCAACGGGCGGATGTGCCTGACGCTGCCGGAGACGCTGATCAGCGTGATGGGCATCGAGAAGGTGGTGCCCACCTGGCAGGACCTGGAGGTGTTCCTGCAGCTGCTGCCGCGGTCGAGCACCGGAGAGCGGATGAACCCCTACACGTCGTTCTGGACAGGAGTGACGCCCGGCGACGGGCCGCAGGAGTTTCACCTCGTGCTCGTCGACAACGGGCGCACCGCTGCCCTCGCGGACCCGGACGGTCGCGCCGCGCTGCGGTGCATCCGCTGCTCCGCCTGCCTCAACGTCTGCCCCGTCTACGAGCGCACCGGTGGGCATGCCTATGGGTCGGTGTACCCAGGACCGATCGGTGCCGTCCTCTCGCCGCAACTGACGGGGGTCAAGGACAACGCGTCGCTGCCGTTCGCCTCGACCCTCTGCGGCGCCTGCCTCGACGTGTGCCCCGTCGCCATCGACATCCCGACGATGCTGGTGCACCTGCGGGAGCGGGTCGTCCAGCAGAACCCGCACCGGGCCGAGGCCGCCGCGATGTCGGCGATGGCCTGGGCGATGCGGTCGCCCCGGCGCTGGACCTGGGCTCTGCGCCTGCTCCGGCTCGGCCGGCCCGTCTCGCGGCTGCGCAGAGTGCCCCAACCGCTGTCCGCATGGACGCAGTCGCGCGATCTGCCGGTCCCGCCGCAGCAGACCTTCCGTGACTGGTGGGGGTCGCGATGAGCGCCCGCGACGACGTGCTGGCCCGGATCGGGCAGGCCCTCAGCGACCGGCCGAACGTCGCCGTGCCGCGGGACTACCGACGGGCCGACGCCACCCCGGCGTCCCTCGACCTGTTCGTCGAGCGGGTCGAGGACTACCGAGCCGTTGTTCACCAGGTGGCCGAGTCGGAGGTCGGCCGGCTGGTCGCCCGGCTGGCAGGGGGCCGGGTTGTGGTGCCCGACGGCTTTCCCGACGACTGGCTGCGCGCCGTCGACGTCGTGCGCGACACCGGGCTGAGCGCGCAGGAGCTCGACGCACTCGATGCCGTCGCGACGACCTGCACGGTCGCGATCGCCGAGACGGGGACCATCGTGCTCGACGCCGGACCAGGTCAGGGCCGGCGGGCTCTCACGCTCGTTCCGGACCACCATGTGGTGGTCGTCCGTGCCGAGCAGGTGGTCGCGGGCGTGCCGCACGCGCTCGCGCGGCTCGACCCGCGCCGCCCGCAGACCTGGATCAGCGGTCCCAGTGCCACCAGCGACATCGAGCTGCAACGGGTCGAAGGCGTCCATGGCCCACGTCGGCTCGACGTGGTGCTGGTCTGCTGACCTGCCCACGCTTCAGCGGCGGTTCAGCGGACGCGTGTGAGGCTCTCGACGTGCTCTGGCGATCTGGCGATCCGTCTGACGACAGGGCGATGCGTGCGGCCCGTTTCCTCGACGACCTGGACATCGACCTGCCGGTGCCGTACCTCGCCGAGCAGCTCAGCTGGCTAGACGGCGTCCTTGCCGACATCTGCGGGTGGGGACTGGAGGACTTCCAGCTCGCGGAGTACGAGGCAGGGGCCGCAGCCCTGCTCGGAATCCTGCTGGCGGAGGCGGGGCGGTCGGCAACGGTGGATGCCGTGGCGGCCGTGCGCGACCGGCTGCGCGGCGGTCCCGCCCTGACCGCTCTGCTCGACCCGACCTGATCCCCCTCAGCCGGTGATCAGCCGTCCGGCACCGAGCCGCTCCAGCACCGTCGCCAGCGGGCGCGCCAGGGTCTGCAGCCCGAGGGCCACGCCGCCGCCGACGACCAGCCGGGCCAGATGGGCGGGTTGATGGGCGGGTTGATGGGCGGGGTGGGGGGTAGTCGCTCCACAACACTCTCGCTTGGAGGTCACCGTGACCGGCACGCTGCAGCAAGACGCGTCCATCGGCGAGCTCGTCGCCCGCATCACGGAGGAGACCAGCACGCTGGTCCGTGACGAGCTCCGGCTGGCGCAGCTCGAGATGGCCCGCAAGGGCAGGTACGCCGGGCTGGCCGCCGCTCTGATCGGCGGCGGCGCGCTGTTCGCTGTTTGCGGTATCGGTGCGCTCGTCGCCGCTGCCGTGCTCGGGCTGGCACTCGTCGTGCCCGGCTGGGCTGCGGCGCTAATCGTCGCCGCCACGCTGTTCGCGTTCGCCCTGGTGGCGGCGCTCATCGGCAAGAAGGAGATCTCGGGCGCGGTGCCTCCGGTGCCGCAGGAGGCCCTCAAGAGCATGAAGCTCGACCTCGCGGCGCTGAAGCGATGAGCGACCCCGATGCCACCGTGACGGCCACCGTGACCGAACTGCGCGCCGACATCGCTCAGCACCGCGCGGAGCTGGCTGCCTCCGTCGACGCGCTGGCCCAGAAACTCGACGTGAAGTCCAAGGTGAAGGCGAAAATCGTCGAGCTCAAGGTGCCGCTGGCCACCGGCGCGTTGGCCAGCACGGTGGCCGTCGTCGCCCTCGTCGTCGTGAAGAGGAAGCGCTCGTGAAGCTGCTCTACAAGCCGTTCGGCCTGGTCTTCGGCATCCTGGCCGGCCTGCTCGCGAACCTGCTCTTCCGCAAGCTCTGGGCAGTCGCCTCCCAGCGCGATGAGGTGCCGGAGGCCACGCAGCAGCACGTCGGCTGGGGCGAGGTCGCGGCCGCGGCTGCGCTGCAGGGCGCCGTCATGAAGGGCACCCGCGCCGTCGTCGACCGGGCCGGCGCGCGCGGCTTCGAGAAGGCCACCGGAATCTGGCCCGGCGACGCCTGACACCGGGTCAGGAGACCGCCTTCTCGAGCTGCGCCTTGGTCATGGACGAGCGACCCACGATGTTCTTCGTGCGGGCTTCGGCATAGAGCTGGTCGCGGGTCCGACCGCCCGGGCCCCGGTGGGAGCGAAGCCCGCCACGGCGGCCGCTGCTGATGTCCTCCGTGGAGGTCCTCGAGGCCTGTTGCGCCTCGCCCGCCCGGGCGCGCTCCTTGTTGACCGTGCGCGCCGCGATCTCCTCGGCAACGGGCTCAGGGCGGCCGCGCTCCTCGAGGCCGTCCTTGATGTGCTCGTACTGCCGCTCGCGCTTGCTGCTCCAGGATTGTTGAGGCATACGTGTCGCCTCACCGCTCAGGCGCTGCTCAAACCTGGATGCCAGTCCAGGCAGACGACGACGGCGTCGTCGTGCGGACCGTCCTCGCCCCAGCCGCCGCGGAGCCGTCGCAGGACGTGCCGGCAGACCTCGGCCGGTGTGAGCAGCCGGCCGTCGCGCAGGGTCTGCTCCATGCCGGTGGTGCCGAACTCGGCGCCGTCGAGCTCGATGCCGTGCACGCCGTCACTGACGATGAGCAGCCGGTCGCCGGGCCGTACGTCGACGACCTGTTCGACGTACAAGGTCTCCTCGAACATGCCGAGCGGGAGCTGGGCCTCGAGCTCGACCTGCTCGGCGCGTCCGTCGCGCTGCAGGAAGAGGATGGGCGATCCGGCATCGACGACGCGGACCTCGTGGCTGACCGTGTCGAACTGCAGCAGCAGGGCCGAGGTGAAGGCGTCGCCGCCGTGATGGGCATAGACGGCCTGGTCGGCGAGCGCAGCCTGGTCGGACAGCGACGTGCCGGCGAAGCGCGCGTTGCGCAGCGCGCCGAGGGCCAGCGTCGCGGCCAGGGCGGCCGGCACCCCACGTCCGGTCCCATCGAGCACCGCGAGCTGCAGGAGCCGGTCGTCGCGAGACCAGTCATAGCAGTCGCCGGCGATCGAGTACGCCGGTTCGAGCAGCGCGGCCATCGTCGCGTCGCCGTCGGCGTAGGACTGGCCGGGGAGCAGGGCCCACTGCAGCTCGGCGGCGACCGTCATGGGCCGCCGGCGCCGGGTCGACTCGAAGACCCGGGTCGCGGACCCGATCGAGGAGATCGCCTGGGCCAGCAGCGCGCACGCCGACGCCAGTGCCCCGATGTCGGCCACTGCCGCGCCCGCGGTCAACACCCCGACCCGGTTGCCTCGGGTCGTCACCGGTACGGCCGTCCGGTCGCCGTCGACGACGGTGACCTGCCCGGCGAAGCACCGGCCGACCCAGGAGTCGTCGACGGCAGCCTCCTCGGCGGTCTGCAACCCGATCAACCGGGTCTGCGCGTAGTCCACGAGCCAGAGCTCGACGGGAGCCTGCAGCTGGACCTGCAGAGCGGCGATCAGATCGGCGGCTACGCGGTGGCCCGGGCTGGCCTCCAGCAGTCGTGCCAGGTCAGGGCTGAGTGGGCTCATCGCCCTTCCTCTCGCGTTGCGCTGGCTGGCTCTGGCCGAGGCTTGACCGCTCCTGACACACTGATGTCCTCATGCCTGCGTCTCGACACCTGGGCCCCGAGCCCGATGACTTCGCTGCCGCCGTCGACGATGCCCTGCGGCCGGTCATGCTGCTGGCTGCCCGGGCGAGCGCGAAGGCGACCCAACGGGTCTCGACCTCCCAGCTGCAGGCCCTGCTCGTCCTCCAGGAGCGTGGCCCGATGAACCTCACGACGCTCGCGGAGGAGCTGGGTGCCATCCCGTCGTCTGCCACCCGGCTGTGCGACCGGCTCGTCGCCGCCGACCTGATCAGCCGCGAGACCGGCTCGGCCGACCGCCGGGAGGTGTTCCTGCAGCTCACGCCGATCGGCCGCCGCATCGTGCGGCAGGTGCGCGACCTGCGGCGCGACGGCCTGCGCGAGGCGCTGGAGGCGTGCACCAGCCGAGAGCGGCGCGAGCTGCTCAGTGGTCTGCGTGCGTTGGGCCTGCGCATGGGTGCCACGGACGCCGAGGCTAACGGTGCGGCGACCGGTTACTTGCCCTAGAGCAATCATCACCTGGCACCCTAGCCGGTCACGCCGTCAGGTGCTCAGGATGGCGAGCGTGAACAAGCTGGCGTCGTAGAGCGCATGTGCGCCAACGGTCCGCACCAGCCTGCGGCGGCGCTGGAAGGACCGGGTGAGCAGATACCCGACGGGGACCGTGAACAACAGGCCGAGGCCGTAGTAGGCGTGGTAGCTGGTGCGAATCGCCATGCTGATCCAGAGCGCCCTGCGGGGCGTGATGCCCAGCTGTCCCAGTCGCGTCAGCAGGTAGGCGCTCATCATCGACTCCTCGACGAGCGCGGTGACGACGGAGACGATGTAGCCCTGGATCAGGAAGACGGCGGCAAAGTGCTGGTTGTCGGTCTGCACCGAGCCCGGTAGGCCGCCGTTGCCGAAGATGCCGTAGACCAGCAGGGTCAGGCCGAACGCGATCCCGAAGCCGGCGAGGACCAGTCCGACGCCGTGGGCCGCGTCCGCACCCAGGCCCTGGCGCGTGAAGCCGAGGCTGCGCGTCGTCACGCCGCTGACCGACAGCAGGAACAGCGCCAGCAGCACCGACCCGGCGCTCGCGGCGTAGACCACACCCCCGAGCACGCTGCTCAGCGCGGCGTGGTGCGGCAGCACGTCGCTGATCTGGTCCGGGGTGGTGCCCTCCACGAGAGACCGCACCAGCAGCACGAGCGCGGCGACCAGCGCAGGCAGCGGGAAGATCGACAGCGCGACGAGGATCTCCTGCTTCATCCTGCGCCGGGCGGGGGGATCCGTTACGGGACTGCCCAGCGGCTCGGCGTAGGTGAGATCGCGCGAGCGATGCGCCGGTGGCTGCAGCGCGTCATGCGCCCGGCCCGGAAGCCAGGTCTGCCACCCGCGCGGAGGCTTGGGCCAGGCCGGGTCGGGTGACCAGCCGGCTGGCGGCACCCAGCCAGCGGGCGGAGCGGGCCACGCCGGGGGCGCGTTCAGGGCCCAGCCGGCAGCCGACGTGGGCAGGCTGTCGGGGGCCGGGGCAGTCACCCGTGCAGCATGCCAGCCGCGGTGCTCGACCTAGGCGCGGGTGAGCGCCAGCACCGGGATGGTCCGGATGCCGCGCGTCTTCTCCTCGTACTCCGCGAAGCCCGGATAGGCCGCGGCCTGCCGGGAGTAGACGGCGTCGCGCTGCTCACCGGTCAGCTCCTCGACGGTCACGTCGAACGTCTGGGTGCCGATCTCCACGGTGGCCTTGCCGGCGGCGACCGCGTTGGCGTACCAGTCGGGGTCGTCGGGCGCGCCGCCCTTGGAGGCGAAGACGTAGACCGTGTCCCCGGCCCCTGCCAGGTACATCATCGGCGCGACGTACGGCGTGCCGCTGCTGCGGCCGGCATGGTGCAGCAGGAGCAGCGGTGCCCCGGTGAAACCGTCGCCGACCCGGCCACCGTTGGCACGGAATTCGGCGATGACCTTGCCGTTCCAGTCGCTCATGCGTTCTTCCTACCCTGCTGCGGCCGGAGGCCGTCGAGCAGGAACGTGAGGAGGCGCTGGTTCTGCTCCAGCGAGGCGTTGCGGGCCATGCACATGCCGCCCACCAGCTGCATCAGCTCGCCGTGGTCGATGTCGCGACGTGCGACGCCCGCCTCCTGTGCGCGGCGCAGCACGGACCCGACAGCCGCGCCGATCCGCTCTCGGGAGTTGACCGCCAGGTCGGGGCACTTCTCGAAGGCCTCGTGCAACTCGGTGAGGAAGGTGCGCTTGCTCTCCGCATACCGCACGAAGCCCTGCAGCCACGCCACGAGGGCGTCCCAGGGCGCGAGGTCGGAGACCTCCTCGGCGAGGGCGACGATCCCGTCGACATCCTCGCGGTAGACGGCCTCCACCAGGTCGATGCGCCGGGGGAAGTGGCGGTAGAGGGTGCCGACGCCGACGTCCGCGCGCTTGGCGATCTCCTCCATGCCGGCCTCGCTGCCGCGCTCGGTGAGCACCTCGCGGGCGGCCGTGACGAGGCGCTCATGGTTGCGCCGCGCGTCGGCCCGCAAGGGCCGAGAGGCCGTCTCCGTCACAGGAATCCCTTTCTCACTTGCAAAACGGAGGATGCCTCCGTATCGTATGTGGAGGTTGCTTCCGCTTCTGAAACACTCTACGCCGGGAAGGCGTTCCATGTCTGCACTCGCACCAGAGCTGACCGCACCGGCCGTGAGCCGCCGGCGCCGGGTCAGCCACGAGAACCTCGTGCTCGCCGTCATCCTCACGTCTCAGTTGATGGTCGTCCTCGACGCCACGATCGTGAACGTCGCGCTGCCCAAAATGCAGGCGGCCCTCGACTTCTCGCCGTCCGGCCTGTCCTGGGTGCTCAACGCCTACACGCTCACCTTCGGGGGGCTGCTGCTGCTCGGCGCGCGCGCCGGTGACCTGATAGGGCGCCGCAAGACCTTCGTGGCCGGCGTGGTCGTCTTCACGATCGCCTCGCTGGTCGGCGGCTTCGCCACCTCCGGCGGGTTCCTGCTCGCCGCCCGCGCGCTGCAGGGCGTGGGTGGAGCGCTCGCGGCGCCGTCCTCCCTGGCGCTGATGACGACGATGTTCCCCGAGGGCAAGCAGCGGCTCCGCGCCCTGGCCCTGTTCACGGCGGTCTCCGTCTCCGGCGGGGCGCTCGGCCTCATCCTCGGCGGCATGCTGACCCAGTGGGCGTCGTGGCGCTGGGTCATGTTCGTCAACGTCCCGATCGGCCTGCTCGTCGTACTGGCCGGGCGCGCGCTGCTGCCCGAGACCGACCCCCACCCGGGCCGCTTCGACCTGATGGGTGCGCTGACCTCCACGGCCGGCATGGGCCTGCTCGTCTATGGCTTCGTGCGCGCGGCCACGGCGGGCTGGAGCGACACCGGGACGGTCGGGTCCTTCGTGGTGGGGGCCCTGCTGCTCGCGGCCTTCGTCTCGGTCGAGCTCCGCGCCGAGGAGCCGATCACCCCGCTGCGGCTGCTCGCCGACAGCTCCCGCACCAGCGCCAACATCGCCCGCGGCCTGCTGTTCGCCGGCATGTTCGGGATGTTCTTCTTCCTCACGCAGTACCTCCAGGACGTCCTGCACTACAGCTCCCTGAAGACCGGCTTCGCGTTCCTCCCGATGCCGACGACGGTCTTCGTCGTCTCCCAGCTGACCTCGCGATCGCTGTCCGACCGGATCCCCGGACGGGTGCTGATGCTCGGCGGCGTGGGGCTCGGCGGCGCCGGCTTCCTGCTGGCCTCCGGGCTCGGCGAGCACTCCTCCTACCTGCACGTCGCCGGCTGCCTGCTGCTGTTCGCGATCGGCAACGGCCTGTCGTTCGTGCCGCTGACGCAGGCAGCGCTGGCCGGTGTACCTCCGAAGGACGCCGGTGCCGCATCAGGGCTCGTCAACGTGACGCAGCAGCTGGGTGGCGCGCTCGGTGTGGCGGTGCTCGTGACTGTCGCCGGATCGGCCACCAAGCACGCCGGTGGCACCGCGACGCATGCCTTCCTCGTCGGGGCGACCCATGCGTTCGCGGGTTCGGCGGTGTTCCTCTCCGCCGCGTTCGTGCTCGTCGCGGCCCTGGTGCGGCCGGCCCCGACCGCACGCTGAGCCATTCGGCGCAACGAGGACCATGATCACCTGTCGATCCCTGTGAGATGCGGGGGAGTGCGCGTCGACTGTTCGCCACGTACGTCGTGGTCTCGCTCGTGCCCGTGCTCGTGCTGGGTGTGCTCCTCACCGCGCTGACCAACCGACAGGCCGAGGCGCGCGGCCTGGCCCAGGCCCGAGCCGAGGCGCGGCTCGTCGCCGGCACCGTCGTCGCCCCCCTCCTCGAGGGGCGGAGCGTGTCCGCGCTCAGCGCCGCTGACACGACGGCGCTGAGCGGCGCGGTCGCCGGCGCGGTGGGCAACCACCAGGTGCTGCGCCTGCGGGTGCGTGACCTCACCGGCCACGTCGTGTTCGCCGACGACGGCAAGATCGACACGCTGGTCGACGACGAGGCGCTCGAGGCGGCCCAGGGCACCGTCACGGCCAGCATCACCACCCTCAACGCGGACGACCTCAACACCCGGGGCGCGCCCGTCGTCGAGGCCTACGTGCCGCTGTACGCGCCTGCGAGCACCCGGGTCACGGGCGTGGTGGAGCTCTACCTGCCCGACAACGACATCGCCTCCCAGGTGCGGACCCAGCGGCACGAGCAGCTCCTCGTGCTGGCCACGGGGCTCGGTGTGCTCTGGCTCGCCCTGCTCGGCCTGGCCACCTGGACGAGCCGGACGCTGCGCCGGTCGGCCGACGACAACGCCTACCTGGCCCGGCACGACGCGCTGACCGGGCTGCCCAACCGGGCCGACTTCGCCTCGCACGCCGCCGCCGCCGTCGCCTCCGGACCGGCCGTCATCGCCCTCATCGACCTCGACCGCTTCAAGCAGGTCAACGACACCCTCGGCCACGCCATCGGCGACCGGCTGCTCGTCGAGCTCGCCGACCGCCTCACCCACCATGTGCGCGACGGGGACGTCGTCGCGCGGCTCGGCGGCGACGAGTTCGGCCTGGTGCTCTCCGGCCTCGCCGACGAGGACGAGGCAGTCGCTGCCCTCGCCAGGGTGCGGGCGCTGCTCTCCGCGCCGCTGGTCGTCGACGAGCTGCCGCTCGCCATCGAGGCGAGCGTCGGGTTCGTCCTCGTGCCGGCCGACGGCCGCGACGTCGACGTCCTCATGACCAAGGCCGACGTCGCGATGTACGCCGCGAAGCGGGGTCACCTCGGTCCCACCCGGCACCGCGCCGGCCACGAGCAGTACGACGCGACGCGGCTGCGTCTCGTGGGTGAGCTCGCGGACGCCATCGACGGCGGCCAGCTCGTCCTGCACTACCAGCCGAAGACGGACCTGGCGCTGGGCCGCGTCAACGCGGTCGAGGCGCTGGTGCGCTGGCAGCACCCGGTGCTCGGTCTGCTCTACCCCGACGCCTTCCTGCTTGCCGCCGAGCAGACCGAGCTCGTCGAGCCACTCACCCGCTGGGTGCTCGACAACGCCCTGCGGGCGCTGCCGAGGCTCGACCCGACGGGCGAGCTGTCGATGGCCGTCAACATCTCGGCGCGGTCCCTCAGTCGTCCCGACTTCGCCGACGAGGTGCTCGAGGCCCTGATCCGCACCCGGACCCCCGCCCAGCGGCTGCTGGTGGAGATCACCGAGACCGCGCTGCTCGTCGACCCCGACCGCGCCGCCGAGTCGCTCAACCGGCTGGCCGCTGCGGGCGTGCGGATCTCGATCGACGACTTCGGCGCCGGTCAGACGTCGCTGGGCTACCTCGCCGCGCTGCCCGTCCACGAGCTGAAGATCGACCGTGCCTTCGTGATGGCCATGGACACCGATTCCCGCAACGCCGCCATCGTCCGCTCGGTCATCGACCTCGGGCACAACCTCGGCTTTTCGGTGACGGCCGAGGGCGTCGAGACCGCCGCGGTGCTGGCCGACCTGCAGGCCGCCGACTGCGACAGCGTGCAGGGCTTCTTCCTGGCCCGGCCGGCGGACGAGAACACCACCCGGATGCGCCTGGACAACGCCCGCCGCTGACGGTCGCTGCTACGGGATGACGTGGACCGTCACGAAGAAGCGGCTCTTGTCGTCGGGGCAGCGCAGCGCCTCGCCGCAGCTGCTCCGCGTCGCGCTGATGCCGCTCGTCCCGGTGCGCACCGCCCTGAAGTCGCG
>JAWWOJ010000463.1:0-2691 GCA_033851885.1 Frankiales bacterium
CCTCCCAGGACGAGCCCGCGGCTGTAGGTGGTGGTCACCGTGCCGCCGGAGGCGACCGCGTCGAAGAGCAGCCCCGGGAACCAGCGGGCAGCGTCGGCCCAGGCGTTCTGGATGATGTGCTCGAGCGGCAGCAGCCAGGCCAGTCCGAGGGCGAGCCCGACCGACGTCGATCGCACCAGGACACCGACTGCGGTGCCCATCGCTCCGAAGAGTGCGGCTGCGAGCAGCGCGTTGAGGTAGTCGGCGCCGGCCTGCTGCAGACCGGCGCCGGTCCACCATGCCGAGATGCCGACGCCCCGGCCGTTGGCCAGCACCGCGGACAGCCCGATGCTGAGCACCTCGGCCAGCAGCAGTGACACCGCCACCAGCGACAGCACAGCCGCGAGCTTGCCGAGCAGCAGGCGTCCTCGGCGCGGCTCGCGCAGGAGCATCGTGCGGAGGGTGCCCTGGACGTACTCGGTGCTGAAGCTGGTGAGGAAGAGCGTGAAGACCAGGATCCCGAGGAATCCCGTCGAGGCCCGGAACCCTGCGGTGATGCCGAGACTGGTGCCGAGCTGGGCGAGCGAGGGCTCGAAGCCGTCAGCGGCAGCGACGACGGGATGGTCCGTGGCGTTGAGGATGACCAGCGTCGTCGCGAGCAGCGCGAGGAACGGCAGCACGGCACCCGCGGCGAGCAGCGTCGTCCGGCGGCCGAGCTTCACCAGCTCCGACCGATAGGCGTTCACGCGGCACCGACCAGGGAGGCATAACGGTCCTCGAGAGTGCCTGCGGTGACGGCAATCTCGACCAGGACGATGGCCTCGGCCATCGCGGCGCGGTTGACGCCCGCGAGGAAGCCGGTCACGTCGTCGACCTCGCCCAGCGGGACGTGCACCTTGCGGCCCTGCCGGGACGCGAGGGCACCGAGTGCCTGCACGATCGCGACGAGGCGGTCCAGGTCGCGCGGGTGCTCGGTCGCCAGGACCAGCCGGTCGCTTCCCGCAGCGAGCAGCTGGGACGTCGTGCCCTGGAAGACCTGCCGTCCGGCGTCGACCATGACGAGCCAGTCGCAGACCTGCTCCAGTTCGACGAGCTGGTGGCTCGACACCAGCACGGTGAGCCCGGTGTCGGCGACCTGCCGCAGCAGCTCGCGCATGTCGCGGATACCGGTGGGGTCGAGACCGTTCGTCGGCTCGTCGAGGACGAGCAGCTCCGGCTCGCCGAGCAGCGCGGACGCGATGCCGAGCCGTTGCTTCATCCCGAGGGAGTAGCTCTTGTACGCGTCGCGACCCCGGTCGGCCAGCCCGACGACCTCCAGCACCTCGGGGATGCGCCGGTCGGGGATGCCGCCGAGGGACGTCTGCACCTTCAGGTTCCGCTCCCCCGACAGCCCGGGATAGAAGGCGGGGCTCTCGATCAGGGCGCCGACCTTCCGCAGGTACGACGACGGATCACCGAGGTCGTGCCCCAGCACCGTCGCCGTGCCCTCCGACGGGCGCACCAGTCCGAGCAGCATCCGGAGGGTGGTCGTCTTGCCCGCGCCGTTCGCGCCGATGAAGCCCGCGACCACTCCGGCGGGCACGTGCATGTCGAGGCCGTCGACGGCGGTGCGCTGTCCGTAGCGCTTGGTCAGGCCGTGCGTCACGACCACCGGTTCTGTCATGAGCTCCAGCCTGTCGGTGCAAGCCGCGCCCGTCGTCGTACCAGGGAGGGTCGTCGGTGTACGACTGCGGGACTACAGCCAGCCCGGCTTGACGAGACCCGACTCGTAGGCGAGGACGACGAGCTGCGCGCGGTCACGGACGCCGAGCTTCACCATCGCCCGCGAGACATGCGTCTTCGACGTCGCCGGTGACACCACCAGCCGCTGCGCGATCTCGTCGTTGGTGAGCCCCTCGGCGGCGAGCACGACGACCTCGCGCTCGCGGTCGGTGAGGCGGCCGAGCTCCGGGGCGAGCGGCGCGCTGCGGGAGCGGGTCGCGTACTCCTCGACGAGGCGCCGGGTGATCGACGGCGACAGCAGCGCCTCGCCCTTCGAGACGACCTGGACGGCGCGCAGGAGCTCGACCGGCTCGGTGTCCTTGAGCAGGAATCCGGACGCGCCGGCGCGGAGCGCCTCGAAGACGTACTCGTCCAGCTCGAAGGTCGTGAGGATGACGACGCGCACCGCCGACAACCGGGGGTCCGCCGCGATGCGGCGGGTCGCCTCGAGGCCGTCCACCTCCGGCATGCGGACGTCCATGAGCACCACGTCCGGCAGCAGCTCGACGGCGAGCCGGACCGCCTCCGCGCCGTCACCCGCCTCCCCCACGACAGAGATGCCGTCGGACGCGTCGAGCAGCGCCCGGAAGCCGGCCCGGACGAGGGCCTGGTCATCAGCCAACAGGACCGTGATCAGACCGGCAGCACCCCTTGGACCCGGAAGCCGCCTTCGGCCCGCGGCCCGGCAGACAGCGAACCTCCCAGAGCGAGGGCGCGCTCCTGCATGCCCGTCAGCCCGTTGCCGGCCGCGACCGGCTCGCCGCCCCGCCCGTCGTCGGTGACCTCGACGGTCAGCTCGTGGTCGCCGTAGGAGACGACGACCTCCGCGTGCGTCGCCGCGGCGTGCCTGGTCACGTTGGTCAGGGCCTCCTGCACGATGCGGTAGGCGGCCAGGTCGACCGCGGCAGGAAGCGGCCGCACCGCGCCGTCGAGCCGGGTGCGGACATCGAC
>JAWWOJ010000475.1:0-2745 GCA_033851885.1 Frankiales bacterium
GAAGCACACGTCATCGCGGCGGCGATTACGCAGACTTGCGCCAGCGGTTGGCCCACGGCGGCCTTGGCCAGCTGTGCCCAGGCCCACTTCAGCAGGGAGTTCAAGGACTTCACCGGCCACACCCCGACGGAATACCTGGCCCTGCGGCGCCGCTTCCCCGCCGAGCAGGGGGTCCCGCCGGACAGCGGTCCGATGCCCGCTGATTGATTTTTTACAAGCCCAGTCGTCCCCGGGGGCGGCAAGATCGGGGGCGGATGCGCAAGGAGACTCGAGGAGAACCTGTGGGCACAGTAATCATGCACAACGTGGTGTCGGTGGACGGCTTCATCGCCGACGAGAACGACGATGTCGGGCCACTCCACGACTGGTACTTCAACGGGGACACGCCGATCGCCGAAGGCGGCGACCAGCAGTACGATCATTCCGGAGCTGGAAGCGGCTTCAAGGTGTCTAGTGCATCGGCGGGGTACGCGCGGTCGATGTGGGAGGCGATCGGCACGATCGTGATGGGCCGCAAACTGTTCGACCTGGTGAACGGGTGGGAGGGTCAGCCGCCCGCGGGCGACCACGTGGTCGTGGTGTCCCACCGGCCCAAGCCCGAGGGCTGGCACCCCGAGGCCTCGTACCATTTCGTCGATAGCGTGACTGCTGCGATCGACAAGGCCCTGGAGCTCGCCGGGAAGCGAACCATCGCCGTGAACGCTGGCGAAGTGGGCGGTCAGATCGTCGCGGCCGGGCTCGTAGACGAGGTAGCGATGGACGTGGTGCCGGTGGTGTTCGGGTCGGGCAAACGCTACTTCGGCAGCATCGATGGGCAGCATCTCCTGGAGGATCCCGACGTGGTCATCCAGGGCGACCGGGTGCTGCACCTCAGGTTCAAGGTACGCCGCTAGGCGTGCGATGGCGCAGCAGACCGAGAATGCCGCAATCGACCGGCTGGCCGTGTTCGTCGGCGAGTGGGGCATGGCGGCGGAGTTCAAGGACTTACCGCCGGCCGACATAGGCGCAAGGGTCGTCTTCGAGTGGATGCCGGGGAGGCGGTTCCTGATCCAGCGCTGGGAGGTCCCGGTGCCGGAGGCGCCCGACGGCATCGCGATCATCGGCGCCGATCCCGAAAGCGAGGGCAACTTCCTCCAGCACTACTTCGACTCTCGCGGCGTCGCCCGCGTGTACAAGATGAGCGTGAGCGATCGGGGCTGGAAGCTGTGGCGGGATACGCCGGACTTTTCGCCGCTTGAGTTCGCGCAGCGTTACACGGGCACGTTCGGCGACGACGGCAGGGTCATCACCGGATCCTGGGAGAGCTGCCACGACGGTGCGACCTGGGTGCACGACTTCGATCTGACGTACACAAAGGTCACGTGAACCAGCCGAAGACGGCTCGACTTAGGAGGATGACCGCGCCATGCCCGGGCCAGCGGCTCGCACTCGTTGGCGCAATGCTGATCGGCGCCGGCGCGCCGACGTACGGCGGGTCAAGGACGGCTTGGGAAGCTCGGTCACGATGCCGGTCGTGATCGTGAGGCCGTACGGCTGAAACGACAACGATCGCCCCGTGTAGGCTGGAGATGTGATCGTGGAGCGCTTGGACCGACCGCCGGATGAGCTTACGCGTCGGACGGGCTGGGAGATCAAGCCGCAGGGCGCCTGCCGCAGGGAGGCTTGCGTTCCGTTACGCGATCCGTTTGACGTGCGTGACCTCGCCGACCGACTGGGGATGGCGCTCGTTCGCGATAAGCGGCACGACGTGTGGGCGCTTGGGCCTGAGTCGGCCGGGCGCACGCTCTCCAGCGCCGAGCTGCCCGACATCGTTTTGCCGGATCGCGATGGCGAGGACTTTGCGTTGCGTTCGCTACGCGGGACGAAGGTGTTCATGATCGCCTGGGCGTCGTGGTGAGGATGCCGCTTCGATCTGCCCGGGTGGCGGAAACACCGAGACGCACTGCATCCTGACGGCCTCGAGGTCGTGACGGTCGCGCTCGACGCCGCCGGCGCGGAGGCGGCGGGACCGTGGATCGATCGCGCCAAGCCGACCCTTCCGTCGCTGATCGACTCCGGTCACGTGCTCGATGAGCTGCTGGGGATCGTGAACGTCCCGATGGGCGTCTGGATCGACGAGCACGGGTTGATCGTCCGCCCCCCCGAGCCGGCGTTTCCGTGGCGGCCCCGCAAGCCGACCGACGAGTTGCTGGCGCAACTGCCGCCTTTGTTGGTAGAGCAGATGAAGGAGGCGCAGAACATCCGGATCGAACCGGAGCCCTACCTGGCCGCGCTGCGCGATTGGGTCGCTCGCGGCGCCGATTCGCCGTATGCGCTCGGCCCCGAGGAGGTGCTGCAGCGCTCGCGGCCGCGCAGCGCCGAGCGCTCACGCGCGGCGGCGAGCTTCGAGCTGGGCCAGTATCTCCACCGACAGGGACACCCCGACGACGCCGTCGCCTGGTTCCGTGAGGCGCACCGCTTGCAGCCGGAGAATTGGACCTACAAGCGCCAGGCATGGTCGCTCGCCGATCCGCTGCAGGGACCGACCGAGGCCTACGACAGCGACTTCCTCACCGAGATCCGCGCGCTCGGCGCCGAGAACTTCTACGCGCCGGCGAAGCTGGAGGATCCGCCCGCGACGAGGTAGGCAGCCCGCGCGAAGGCGCGCCTAAACGCGGAATCAGATCGCGCCAGAGCCGATGCTCGGAAGCGGGTGCGCTAACCTGAGGGGGTCAGATAGCGATGGCAACCAGAGGGCGAGACCTT
>JAWWOJ010000493.1:0-2706 GCA_033851885.1 Frankiales bacterium
GGTGCGCTGGGGCAGGGACTGCGGCTGCACCTTCAGCTGGTGGAGGGCGGGTACGGCGGTGCTGGCCGCCCGCCCGACCAGGTGCAGCGTGACGGTGCCGTCGTAGGCGACCACCCGCGTGAGCATGCCCTCCTCGACCCGGGACACGGCGCCGCCTGGCGTGGAGACCCGACCGGCGGGGGTCGTGAGGTCCAGGTGGGCGCCGTTGCGGGCGTCGACCATCGCGTTGCCACGCGTCAGGTCCTCGCGGACGCCGTCGCGGATCCGGCGCGTGGACAGCCCGTCGAGGTAGACCCGGCGGCCGGCTGTCGTGAGCTGGGCGCCGCCGCCAGGGCCGGTGTGCAGCTCGGCTCCGCGTGGCAGCACCTCGCCCTCGACGGCGGGATGGTCGGTGCCGTCGGGGAGGTAGACCTGCGCGAGCCGCGCCACCGCCACGACCGTGTCGGCGGAGGCGGGGTCGGCGCGGTGCAGCACCACGGTCACGCCGGCGGCGGCGAGGACCGCGAGGCCCGCAGCGAGGACGCCCCGGGTGCCACGGGTCCCGTTCAGCCGGAGCAGTGCGGAGCCCGCAGCCCGGCCCGTGCTGCGGGGCGCGGTGTCCCGGATGTCCGCCACGTCCCCATCATCGGCGCCTCCAGGCCACCTCGGTATGGCCCGAAAGAACTAGCCCGCTCGGGCGTGTCGTCAGGTGAGGTGCTCAGCCGCCCAGGCCCGCAACGCCGCGACGGCCTGCTCGTGCTCCATCGGGCCATGCTCCATCCGCAGCTCGAGCAGGTACTGGTAGGCCTGCCCGACCTCGCGCCCCGGCGGCAGCCCGAGGATCTCCATGATCTCGGTGCCGTTGAGGTCGGGGCGGATCGCCCGGAGCTCCTCCTGCTCGGCGAGCACCGCGATCCGCCGCTCGAGGTCGTCGTAGGCGCTCGAGAGCCGCTGCGCCCGGCGCTGGTTGCGGGTCGTGCAGTCCGAGCGGGTGAGCAGGTGCAGGCGGGTCAGCTGGTCGCCGGCGTCGTGGACGTAGCGCCGGACGGCCGCGTCGGTCCAGGGCGACGTCCCAGGCTGGCCGTAGCCGTGGAACCGAAGGTGCATCTCGGTCAGCAGGAAGACCGGCTCGTGCACGTCCTTGCCGAACGTCAGGGCCTTCAGCCGCCTGCGGGCCAGGTGCGCGCCCTTCACCTCGTGGTGGTGGAAGGTCACCTTCCCGTCCTCGAAGCGCCGGGTCGCCGGTTTGCCGATGTCGTGCAGCAGCGCGGCGAGCCTCAGCACGAGGTCGGGGCCGGGCGGGTCGAGCCGATCCTCGAGCGCGATCGCGCGCTCGAGCACCTGCAGGGTGTGCTCGTAGACGTCCTTGTGCTGCTGGTGCTCGTCGATCTCCAGCCGCAGCGCCGGCAGCTCCGGGAGCACGTGCTCCGCGAGACCGGTGTCGACCAGCAGGGTGAGGCCGCGGCGCGGGTGCGCGCCGAGCAGCAGCTTCTCGAGCTCGCCGCGCACCCGCTCGGCGCTCACGATCTCGATGCGGGCCGCCCGGTCGGTCATCGCGGCCACGACCTCGGGCGCCACGTCGAACCCGAGCTGGGCCGCGAAGCGGGCCGCGCGCAGCATCCGCAGGGGGTCGTCGTCGAAGGAGTCCTCCGGCCGCCCCGGGGTGCGGATCACGCCGGCCGCGAGGTCGTCCATCCCGCCGAACAGGTCGACGAAGGCGTCGGGGGCGGTCCAGTCCGGGAGCTTGAGGGCCATCGCGTTCATGGCGAAGTCGCGGCGGACCAGGTCCTCCTCCAGCGAGTCGCCGTAGACGACGTCCGGCTTGCGGCTGGTGCGGTCGTAGGACTCCGAGCGGTAGGTCGTGATCTCGAGCCGCTGGCCCTGCTTCATGGCGCCGACGGTGCCGAAGGCGATGCCGACGTCCCAGGTGGCGTCTGCCCAGTCGTCGACGAGAGCCATAACCTGCTCCGGGCGGGCGTCCGTCGTCAGGTCGAGGTCGTCGTCGAGTCGGCCGAGCAGCGCGTCCCGTACGGAGCCTCCGACCAGGTGGAGCCGGTGGCCGGCCGCGGCGAAGAGCTCGCCGACCTCGACGAGGACGGGCGAGCGCTCCACGAGTTCGCGCGCGGCGTTCGCAGTGAGGTCGGACACGGGAGGAGAGCGTACGAGAGAGCCGCTCGGATCCCCGTACATTGGGCCCATGACCACCCCCGGCGAGCGCCCGAAGCCGCGCCCGCCGCGCGGCTCGTCGGGCCGTCCGGGAGGCGGCGCCCTGCGCCGGGTGCTGCGCAGGGTCGACGAGACGAGCGCGGGTGGCCTCGTCCTGGACGGTCGCGGCCCGGAGGCCCGGGGGGCGCTGATCGGGCGGCTCGACCGGCGCGGCCGGCTGCTGTGGTCGCTGCCGAAGGGGCACGTCGAGTCGGGGGAGACCGAGCCGCAGACGGCCGTGCGCGAGGTGCACGAGGAGACCGGCATCCTCGGTGAGGTCGTCGGCAAGCTCGGCACCATCGACTTCTGGTTCGTGGCCGACGGACGCCGGGTCCACAAGACGGTGCATCACTTCCTGCTGCTGGCTGTCGACGGGCTCGAGCTGTCTGACGAGGACGTCGAGGTCAGTGAGGTCGCCTGGGTGCCGGTGTCGGAGCTGGCCGAGCGGCTCGCCTACGCCGACGAGCGGCGGCTGCTCGACAAGGTGCCCGAACTGCTGTCGCGGTCGGCATGAGACGGACC
>JAWWOJ010000510.1:0-11441 GCA_033851885.1 Frankiales bacterium
CTACCACGGGACGCCCCAGGGGGCGCTGTCGATCACGGGCATCCCCGAGGCCAAGATGTACTTCGAGCCGCTGGTGCCGGGGGCGCACAAGGCGGCGAACACCAACTTCTACCGGGCGCCCGAGCACGGCGACGACCTCGAGGCCTTCGGCCGCTGGGCAGCGGACCAGATCGAGATCGCCATCGAGATGGAGGGCCCCGACACCGTCGCCGCGGTCTTCGTGGAGCCGGTGCAGAACTCCGGAGGCTGCTTCCCACCGCCGCCCGGGTACTTCCAGCGGTTGCGCGAGATCTGCGACAGGCACGACGTGCTGCTCGTCTCCGACGAGGTGATCTGTGCCTTCGGCCGGCTCGGCACGATGTTCGGCTGCGAGAAGTACGGCTACGTGCCGGACATCATCACGTGCGCCAAGGGCCTCACGTCGGGCTACTCACCGATCGGGGCGATGATCGCCAGCGAGCGCCTCATGGAGCCGTTCCGCAGCGGCACACAGTACTTCGCCCACGGCTACACGTTCGGCGGGCACCCGGTGTCGTCGGCTGTGGCGATGGAGAACCTCGACGTCTTCGACCGCGAGGACCTGCTCGGCAACGTGCTGGCCAACGAGAAGGCGTTCCGGACGACGCTCGAGAAGCTGCACGACCTGCCGATCGTCGGTGACGTCCGCGGCGACGGCTACTTCTATGGCATCGAGCTGGTGAAGGACAAGGCCACCAAGGAGACGTTCGACGACGCCGAGTCGGAGCGCCTGCTCCGCGGGTTCCTGTCCAAGGCGTTGTACGAGGCCGGCCTCTACTGCCGCGCCGACGACAGGGGCGATCCGGTCGTACAGCTGGCGCCGCCCCTCGGTTGCGACCAGGAGCACTTCGACCTCATCGAGCAGGTCCTGCGCGACGTGCTCGGCAGGGCGTGGGGGCAGCTGTGACCGTCGTGCAGAACCTGGTGGCCGGACGGAGTGGCCCGGCCGCCGACGGCCAGACCACCAACCTCATCGACCCGACGACCGGCGAGGTCTACGGCACGGCGCCGCTCTCCGGCAAGGAGGACGTCGCCGCGGCCACCGCCGCCGCGGCGGCCGCCTTCGAGACGTGGAAGCTGACCACACCGTCGGAGCGCCAGCTGGCGCTGCTCCGGTTCGCCGACGCCGTCGAGGCGCGCGCCGAGGAGCTCGTCGCCGCCGAGTCGAAGAACACCGGTAAACCGCTGGGCCTCACGACGAGCGAGGAGGTGCCGCCGATGGTGGACCAGATCCGCTTCTTCGCCGGTGCCGCGCGGCTCCTGGAGGGCCGCAGCTCAGGGGAGTACCTCGCCGGCTACACCTCCTGGGTACGACGGGAACCGATCGGCGTCGTCGGGCAGGTGACCCCGTGGAACTACCCCATGATGATGGCCGTCTGGAAGCTGGCGCCGGCCATCGCGGCGGGCAACACGGTCGTGCTCAAGCCGTCGGACACGACGCCGGTGACGACGGCGATGCTCGCCGAGATCGCGCGGGAGCACCTGCCCCCGGGTGTGCTCAACGTGATCTGCGGCGACCGCTCGACCGGTGCGCTGCTCATCGACGACGACGTGCCCGCCATGGTGTCGATCACCGGCTCCGTGGCTGCGGGCAAGGCCGTGGCCGAGTCGGCATCCCGGTCGTTGAAGCGGGTGCACCTGGAGCTCGGGGGCAAGGCTCCGGTCGTCGTGTTCGCCGATGCCGATCTCGAGGGGGCGGCGTCGTCGATCGCGGAGGCCGGGTACTTCAACGCCGGGCAGGACTGCACGGCGGCGACGAGGGTCATCGTGGCCAAGGAGGTGCACGACGACTTCCTGGCGGCCCTCGTCGCCGCGGCGCGCAACACCCGCACCGGCATGCCCGACGACGAGGACGTCCTCTACGGCCCGCTCAACAACGCCAACCAGCTCAGCCGCGTCAGCGGCTTCCTTGATCGGCTGCCGTCGCACGCGCGGGTCGACACGGGCGGTCACCAGCTGGGCGACCGTGGCTACTTCTTCGAGCCCACGGTCGTCAGCGGACTGCACCAGGACGACGAGATCGTGCAGACCGAGGTGTTCGGCCCGGTCATCACGGTGCAGCCCTTCGACGGCGAGGAGCAGGCGCTGCGCTGGGCCAACGACAGCGACTACGGCCTCGCCTCCTCCGTGTGGACCGCCCACCACGGACGGGCCCTGCGCATGGCCAGAGGTCTCGACTTCGGCTGCGTCTGGATCAACACCCACATCCCGTTGGTGGCCGAGATGCCGCACGGCGGCTTCGGCCAGTCCGGCTACGGCAAGGACCTGTCGGTCTACGGCTTCGAGGACTACACCCGCGTCAAGCACGTCATGAGCGCACTGGAGTAGTAAGGACCCATGACGACACCAGCGTGGGTGGCAGGGAAGGCCGTCACAGGCGGCGAGACCCGAGAGGTGCGCAGCCCGGCGGAGGGCTCGCGCGTCGGCACGGTGGCGGTGCCGGGTGCCGCGGACGTGGAGCGGGCGGTCGCGGCGGCAGCCGCGGTGGCGAAGGAGTTCCGGTCCAGTCCTGCGCACGTGCGGGCGGCCGCGCTCGACCACGTGAGCGCCGGCATTCTTCGCCGCGCCGAGGAGTTCGCCGACGTCATCGTGCGCGAGAACGGCAAGCCGCTGAAGTGGGCGATGGGCGAGACGCTGCGGGCTGTCTCGACGTTCCGCTGGGCGGCGGAGGAGACCAGGCGCTTCTCCGGCGACCTGCAGCGCCTCGACACCGATCCCGCGGCGACGGGTCGGCTCGCGGTGACGCGCCGCGTTCCCTACGGGCCCGTGCTCGGGATCGCCCCCTTCAACTTCCCGCTCAACCTGGTGGCCCACAAGGTCGCCCCGGCGATCGCGGTCGGCGCACCGATCGTCCTCAAGCCCGCGCCGGCGACGCCGCTGTCGGCGCTGCTCCTCGGTGACCTGCTGGCCGAGACCGATCTGCCCGAGGGCGCCTGGTCGGTCCTGCCGCTCGACAACGACGCCACCGCGAAGCTCGTGCGGGACCCGCGGCTGCCGGTCGTGTCGTTCACCGGGTCCGTCCCCGTCGGGTGGGGGATCCGCGATGCCGTACCCCGCAAGCAGGTGGTCCTCGAGCTCGGTGGCAACGCCGCCGTCGTGGTGACAGCCGACTACGCCGACCTCGACTGGGCCGCCTCGCGGGTGGCGATCTTTGGGATGTACCAGGGTGGTCAGTCGTGCGTCGGCGTGCAGCGGGTCTACGTCGCCCGCGGGGTCCTGGACGCGTTCCGCGACAAGCTGGTCAAGGCCGTCGACGGCCTCAGCTTCGCCGACGACATCGGGCCGCTCATCGACGAGAAGGCCGCCGTCCGGGTCGTCGAGTGGGTGCAGGAGGCGGTCGACGGGGGAGCGACGCTGCTGACCGGCGGTGGCCGGGACGGTACGGCGGTGCAGGCCACCGTGCTCGAGGGTGCCCCTGCCGGGTCGAAGGTCGTGGCCGAGGAGGTCTTCGGGCCGGTGCTCGTGCTCGAGGCCTTCGACGACCTCGATGAGGCCCTCGCCAAGGTCAACGACAGCCGCTTCGGCCTGCAGGCGGGCGTGTTCACCACCGACGTACAGGTCGCCTTCAAGGCCTTCAGCACCCTCGAGGTCGGCGGCCTGGTCGTCGGCGACGTGCCGAGCTACCGCGCCGACCAGATGCCCTACGGCGGGGTCAAGGACAGCGGCCGGGGACGCGAGGGGCTGCGCTCCGCGATGAACGACTTCACCGAGGAGCGCGTCATGGTCCTCACGGGGCTCGAGCTGTAGAGCCGCACGCCAACAGGAAATGCGCGGGCGGCGTCGAACCCAGACAGATGCGTCGCCTCTCGCTCCACGTCACCGCACTGCTCGTCGTGATCGCGGGGTGCCTCGTGGCACCTGCGTCCGGCGCGAGCGGGCCGGTTGTCCTGCACCGGCAGGGGCGCTTCCTGGCTGACGCGCACGGTCGGGTGGTCGTGCTGCACGGCGTCAACGCCGTCTGGAAGCGGGCCCCCTACGTGCCGCCGTCGACCGCCGCGGGCTTCACCGCCAAGGACGCCGACTGGATCGCCGCGCGCGGTTTCAACGTCGTGCGCATGGGGGTCATCTTTGCGGGCGTGATGCCGCGGCGCGGCGTCGTGGACCAGCGCTACCTCGACCGCATCGCCGCGGAGGCCAAGCTGCTGACCGACCGCAGGATCTGGGTGCTGCTGGACTTCCACCAGGACCTGTACTCGGAGAAGTTCTCCGGCGAGGGCTTCCCCGCCTGGGCCGTCGACGACGACGGGCTGCCGACGCCGGTCGACGCCGGCTTCCCCGGCAACTACTTCCAGCCGTCGACGAGCCGCGCCTTCGACAACTTCTACGCCAACACCAACGGCCTTGCCGATCTCTACGCGAAGGCGTGGGCGGCGGTCGCCCAACGGTTCCGGAGCACCTCGTACGTGCTGGGCTACGACCTCATGAACGAGCCGTGGCCCGGCACCCAGTTCGCGACCTGCGCACAGCCGGCCGGCTGCCCGGTGTTCGACCAGCAGGTGCTGCAGCCGGTCTATGAGAGGGCGCTCGCCGCGATCCGCGCTGTCGACAAGGCGCACCTCGTCTGGATCGAGCCGCAGGTGCTGTTCAACGACGGCTCGCAGACCAACCTCGACCTCACGGGCGACCGACTCGGGCTGTCGTTCCACCAGTACTGCACGAGCGCCGGCCTCACCCACTCCTCCGGCGGCAAGGCCACGCCCGAGTGCGGGCCGCAGGGCGACCTGGTCTTCGGCCACGCCAACGCGGCGGCGACCCAGCACGGCTGGGCGACGCTCATGACGGAGTTCGGCGCGTCCGACGACCTCGGCGACATCAGCCGTGTGACCTCGTCGGCCGACAAGGCCCTGACGGGCTGGGTCTACTGGCACTACAAGGAGTGGGCCGACCCGACCACGGAGTCCCAGGGCTCCGGCGGGCAGGGCCTGTTCACCGACGACAAGGACCTGCGGACGGCGAAGGCGGCCAAGCTCGCGTTGCTCGAGGTGCCCTACGTCCGGGCCTACGCGGGAACGCCGACGAGCACCGTGCTGAGCGGGCGCGTCCTCACCGCCAGCTGGACCGCGCGACCTGCGGCGGGCCTGACCGAGGTCTGGGTGCCGCAGTCTTCCTACCGCGCCACGGTGACGGGCGGCAGCGTGGTGTCGAAGCCAGGTGCGCACCTGCTGCTCGTGAAGGCGACGCGCGCGGGAGCGGTCACGCTGACGGTGCGGTGAAGCCGCCGCGCGCGAGGGTCTCCCAGTAGCGGTTGAGCGCGTTGTTCGTCTTCACGAACCACACGATCCCGCCCGCGACGGTGCTGATGACGAACAGCACCGCCGCTGCGACCACGAAGGCGATGGCAGCGCTCGACGGGTCGCCCGACTGCCCTGTGGCCGGGTCCACGGGGCCGGAGCTGGCCGCCAGTGCGATGACGCCGGCGATCACGAGCACATAGCCGACGATCGTCGGGACCAGCAGCGAGAGCCCGCTGATCGCTTTCACCGGCGCGCGCTGCCCCTTGCGCTCGTAGAGGTTGCCGACCTCGTGCGGGGTCAGGAACGGCATCGCGATGTTGGCGAGGAACGTCAGCAACAGGGCGATGCCGCCACCGAGGCCGCGTCCGCTGTGCCGCTTCATCTCGTCGTGCACCTGGTAGTTGTAGACGTAGCCGTAGATCCCGAAGGTCACGACGAACAGCAGGATCGAGACGCCCGTCGGGCGGGTCCGGCCGGGCGGTCCGTCGTAGCTGTAGCCGTGGGCCGGCATGGCGTAGCCCGGCGGAGGCTGCTGGGGCTGGTTCCACGGATCAGTCATGGCCGCACCCTAGGGCGGGGCCTTCCCTGTTGCGGTGGAACATGTTCTCATGTCGGCCATGACGACCACTCACGAGATCCTCGGCCAGACCGTCACGATGCCCGTCGAGGTCGCGGACGCCTCCGCGGGCACCGTCATCTTCGACGTCGACCTCACGGCGGCGCAGGCGCTCGCGCCGGAGGGCTTCGACGTCATCGAGTCCGCCCCGGGCCGGGCGCAGTTCGCCGTGGCCCTCATCGACTACCGCGTCAACGACCTGGGCGCCTACCACGAGGTCGGGACGATCCTGTTCGTGCGCCCGACCGGTGGCGGCGACGACGGCAACTTCATCACGCACCTGCCGGTGGACCAGGAGTTCACCTGTGCCGCAGGCAACCGGATCTGGGGGTTCCCGAAGTCAGTCGAGCAGATCGACGTCACGCAGACCGACACGACGTCGCGCTGGGTCCTCAGCATGGGCGGCGAGCTGGTGCTCGACATCACCGTCCCGCGCGGCGGCACCGACGAGATGCCGCCGCTCCCGATGACGTCGTACACGCTGCTCGACGGCAAGCCGCATGCGACCCGGTTCACGCAGGGCGGCTCGGGCTCCTCGATCGGCTTCGGCGACGGGGTCTCGCTGACCCTCGGCACCCATCCCGTCGCCAAGGAGCTCGAGACCCTCGGCCTGCCGACGGCGCCGGTGGTCGTCACGACCTGGATCGAGAAGATGAAGGCGACGTTCGACGACGCGCGCCCGCTCCCGGCCTGATCAGGCGAGCAGCGCCCAGCCGAGCACGGCCGCCCCCAGGACGCGCCGGAACGGGCTGGCTCCGCGGGCCAGTTCGAGCAGCGCCCAGAGGACGAGACTGCCGGTGGCCAACCACCGGAGCAGCTCCCAGCCGGTGAGGCGGTGCGCCACGGTCGCCACGATCCAGGCCCACACCGGTGCGTTCGGGAACTGGGCGATCACCACCCGGCCCGTCGTGCGGTCGGTGACAAACCACCTCACGGGGTGAGCAGGTCCTGCAGCAGGGCGACCAGCTCCTCGGGCGGGAGCTTCTGCAGCGAGGGGAACGCCCCGCCGGCCCGGCCGAGGGCGACCCCGGCGAAGGCGGCTGTCGCCAGCTCCGCCCGCAGCTGCGCGTCCTCGACACCCGCCGCGGCAAACCGCTCGGCGAGAGGGGTCACGAGCCTGGCGTGCAGGGCCTCGCGGGCCTGCGCCTGCACGGACTCGTCCTCGTGCGGGTGCACGGCGGACTGGAACACCGGGCCAGGGCCGCGGTCGTCGACCCTTCCGAGCAGTGCTGTCATGCGCGTCGGCTCGAGCAGGTCTGGGGGCGGCCCGTCCCCGAGCTCCACCCGCAGCGCGGCCAGATAGAGACCTGCCTTGCTGCCGAAGTACCGCGCGATGAGGGTCGCGTCGACGCCGGCCCGCTCGGCGATGTCGCGGGTCGTGACCCGCTCGTAGCCGCGCTCCGCGAACAGCAGCTGCGCTGCCGCGAGCAGGAGCTGCTGTCCGCGCGCCATCAGTCCACCGTAGCCAGCACGAGCTCCGGGTCCGGCTCCGACTCGCGACCGGGGACGACCGCGCTCACGATGCCGGCGACGACGAGCACCGCGATGCCCAGCAGGGCGACGGTCGTGTAGCCGCCCGCCTCCGGCAGTCGCCGGCCGGCGGGGGTGTGTGCCTCGAGGACGGTCGCGGACAGCGCCGACCCCATTGAGTAGCCGATGTAGCGCAGCACCTGGTTGAAGCTCATCGCGCTGCCCGTCTCGTGTGCCGGCACGTTGCCCACGATGAGACCTGGCAGCGCGGCGAAGGTGCAGCCGATGCCGAGGCCGGCGAGCGCCATCACGATGACCACCATCCACGGGCTGCTGCGATCGAGGGCGAACAGCAGGTTGGCCGCCATGAAGGTGCCGCATCCGATCGGCAGCACGGCCCGCTGGCCGAACCGGTGGCCGAGCACCGGTGTGATGCGGCTGGAGGCGGTCGACATGACCGACAGGGGGAGCAGCAGCAGGCCGCTGGCGACGATGCTGGAGCCGAAGCCGTAGCCGGTGGACCGCGGGGTCTGCGCGAAGCGGATGATCATCGACATCAGGGCGTACATCCCGATCCCGGCGAGCAGGCCGGTCAGGTCGGCAGTCAGCACGGTCCGGTCGCGCACCAGGCGCAGGTCGACGAGCGGGTGGTCGGTGCGCAGCTCGTGCCGGAACCAGACGGCCAGCAGGACCAGGCTCAGGGCGACGAAGGCGACGATCAGCCCGGACGACCACACCTCGGACTGGCCGAGGGCGAGCAGCAGTCCCGCCACCCCGACGGCAAGGAGCACCGAGCCGACCCAGTCGAGCGGTACGGCGGGCCGGTCGCCCACCGACGGCACGGTGACCCAAGCCAGCAGCAGGGCAACGGAGGTGACGGCGGCGCCGAACCAGAAGCCGGCGCGGAACGTGAGGTGCTCGGCGATGAGGCCGGTGAGCGGGTAGCCGAGCCCGATGCCGGCGACCGCAGTGATGGACAGCAGGCCCACGACGCGGGTGCGGTGCTCGCCGTCGAGGGCGTCGCGCGCGATGGCCATGGTGAGGGGGATCAGCCCAAGCCCGACGCCCATCAGGCCCCGGCCGAGGAGCAGCAGCCAGAACGGCCCGGGCACGGCGGCCAGCACACAGCCGAGCACCACCGTGCCGAGCGCGGCGAGGACGGTCGCGCGCCGGTGCCGGCCGTCCGCGAGCCGGCCGAGCGTGGGGGTGGCGACCGCACCCATCAGCAGGCTGATCGTCAGCGACCACTGGGCGGAGGCGAGGGAGACGTGCGTGTCGTGCGCGATGGTCGGCACGAGGGGGGCGCCCAGGCTGCTGACGACGGAGGCCACCATCCCGACGTACACGAGAACGGGGACCAGACGCCGCGACGGCACGCGTCCACCTCCAGGGTTCAGCGCATGATGTCATCAGATGATGACATGCGAGGAAGGGTCGCGGACGCCGGAGTGCTGAACGTCACGTGCGCTCAGCGCAGCCGCTGACCGCCTCGCCACACCTGCCGCACGAGATCGACGCCCGGCCGGTAGGCGACGTGCGTCGGCGAGGGCGCGTCGATGACCACGAGGTCCGCTCGGGCACCGAGGCGCAGGTGCCCGACGTCGCTCTGGCCGAGGGCCGCCGCACCCCCCTCCGTGGCGGCCCGCAGCGCTTCCATCGGTGACAGCTGCTGCATCCGCACGGCCAACGCGATGACGAACGGCATCGACGTCGTGAAGGAGGTGCCGGGATTGCAGTCGGTCGCCAGTGCCACGGTGACGCCCGCGTCCAGCAGCTTCCGGGCCGGGGCATACGGCGAGAAGGTGCTGAACTCCGCCGCCGGCACGAGCACGGCAGTGACCGACGCGTCGTGGAGGGCGCCGATGTCGGAGTCGCTGAGGTGGGTGCAGTGGTCCGCGCTCAAGGCCCCGAGCTCGGCCGCGAGCTGGACGCCGCCGCTGTGACCCAGCTGGTTGGCGTGCAGGTGCAGGTCGAGGCCGCGTGCCTGTGCCGCCAGCAGCACCTCGCGGCACTCGTCGACGTCGAACGCACCCGCCTCGCAGAAGGCGTCGGCTGCCGTCGCCAGGGGGGCGCAGGCATCGAGCATCGGGCCGCTGACCAGCGCGACGTAGCCGGCGCCGTCCGGGATGTGCGCGCCGAGGAACGTGGTGTGCGGCGTGATCGTGCCGGCCACCTCGAGCAGCCGGCGCTCGTCGTCGACGGTCAGTCCATACCCTGACTTGACCTCGAGCGTCGTCGTCCCCGAGCGCAGCGCCTCGGCGGCGAGCCGCTCGGCCGACGCGGTGAGCTGGGCGGTGTCGGCGGCCCTGGTGGCAGCCACGGTTGCGCGGATTCCCCCTGCCTCATAAGCGATCCCGGCCAGCCGTGCCTCGAACTCCTCGCTCCGGTCGCCGGCAAACACCAGGTGGGTGTGGCTGTCGACGAAGCCGGGGATCACGCAGCGGCCGGCAAGTTCCACGACCTCGTCGGCCGGCCCTTCGCTGTGGCTGACGACCACGCCGTCCTCGACGACCAGGGCAGTGACCGGCTCGTCGGCCCACGCGACGAACGAGCCGCCGCGGAACACGGTGGCCACTACAGCATCGGCATGTCGACGCCACGGGTGCGGGCCACGTCACGCGCGATCTCGTAGCCGGCGTCGGCGTGCCGCACCACGCCCATGCCGGGGTCATTGGTCAGCACCCGTTCGAGGCGCATGGCGGCGTCGGCGGAGCCGTCGGCGAGCACCTGCGCGCCGGAGTGGAGCGACTTGCCCATCCCGACGCCGCCACCGTGGTGGACGGCGACCCAGGCGGCTCCGGAGGCGACGTTGAGAAGTGCGTCGAGGACAGGCCAGTCGGCGATGGCGTCGGAGCCGTCCATCATGGCCTCCGTCTCGCGGTAGGGCGACGCGACCGAGCCGCTGTCGAGGTGGTCCCGTCCGATGACGACCGGCGCCTTGATGGCACCTGTGGCGACGAGGTCGTTGAGGATCGCACCTGCCTTGGCGCGCTCGCCGTAGCCGAGCCAGCAGATCCTGGCGGGGAGTCCCTGGAAGGCGATCCTCTCGCGCGCCAGCGGGATCCATCGCTGGACGAACGGGCTGTCCGGGAAGGCCGCGAGCAGCGCGTCGTCGGCGACGGCGATGTCTGCCGGATCGCCGGACAGCGCGACGAAGCGGAACGGGCCGATGCCCTCGCAGAACAGCGGGCGGATGTACGCCGGGACGAACCCGGGGTAGTCGAAGGCGTTCGCCAGCCCCGCTTCGCGTGCTTCGCCCCGGAGGTTGTTGCCGTAGTCGAACACCTCGGCACCGGCCTGTCCGAACCCGACCATGGCACGGCAGTGCTCGACCATCGAGGCGCGCGCCCGGTCGATGTACTCCGACGGCTTGTCGCGGCGCAGGGCGAAGGCCTCGTCGAGCGTGAGCCCGGCAGGCACATATCCGTTGAGGGGGTCGTGGGCGCTCGTCTGGTCGGTCACGACGTCGAAGCTCTCGCCCGCGGCGAGCAGCGAGGGGAGTGCCTCCGCCGCGTTGGCGACGACGCCGATGGAGAGCGGGATCCCTTGCGCTGCAGCCTGCCTGGCGCGCGTCAAGCCGTCGGCGAGCGAGTCGGCCTGCTCGTCGAGGTAGCGGGTCTCCAGTCGCTTGGCGATGCGCGCCGGGTCGACGTCCAGGCACAGTGCGACGCCGCCGTTCATCGTCACGGCGAGCGGTTGCGCACCGCCCATCCCACCCAGGCCGGCGGTGAGCACCACGCGCCCGCGCAGTGTGCCGTCGTACCGTTGCTCGGCGAGCGCGGCGAACGTCTGGAAGGTGCCCTGCACGATGCCCTGGGTGCCGATGTAGATCCACGAGCCGGCCGTCATCTGGCCGTACATCGTGAGGCCCATGGCCTCGAGCTCCCAGAAGTCCTTCCACGTCGACCAGCCCGGGACGAGCAGCGAGTTCGCGATCAGCACCCGCGGGGCGTGCGGGAAGGTGCGGAACACCGCAACCGGCTTCCCGCTCTGCACCATGAGGGTCTCGTCGTCCGCGAGCCGCATCAGCGTCTGCTCGATCTTCGCCAGCGACGCGTGGTCGCGGGCGGCCTTGCCGTTCCCGCCGTAGACGACGAGGTTCG
>JAWWOJ010000521.1:0-7957 GCA_033851885.1 Frankiales bacterium
GCCGAGCACGGTGCTCCCGGCAACGGCACCTACCTCGACGGCAAGGGCTGGGACTATGTCTCCGGCCTCGGGTCCCCGGACGTCTCCCGGATCATGCGCGACGTCCTCGGCCGCACGCGGGCGCGGGTGCAGCGGCACGTCGTCGAGGCCGGCGTCACGGCCGAGTGCCTCGCTGCGTTCCGCAGCCCGAGCAAGAACGCGACCGACCCGCTGGACTCCACCGGCGAGGAGGCGTCGGTCGACATCGCGACCGGCTCGCTGAAGCTCTCCACCAACGGTCGGAGCATCGTGGCAACCCTGCGCGGATCCGGCCTGTCGCCGACGCCGCCACCGGACGCGACCGGCGGGGAGTCCTTCCACGTGCTGTGGCAGTACGGCGACCAGGTCTGGTTCGCCGCTGCCGAGGTCGGCTCGACGGGCAAGGTGACGTACCGCAGCGGGCACGCGAGCGACAACGGCTACACCGACCTGGGCGGGTCGAAGGCCACCGGCACCTTCGCCGACGGCACCCTCACGGTGAGCGTGCCGCGCAGCGAGGTCGGCAGCCCGCCGCTCGGTGCTTCGCTGCGTTACCCGTTCGCGGTCGCGAGCGTGTCGGTCGGGGAAGGCGTCACGCTCGGCCTCACGGTCGACACCGCCAGCCAGCCGACCTCGGGGCCCTCGACGAGCGTCGGCCAGGCGCTGGTCCTCGGCTCGGCCTGCCGGAAGCGGTAGTCACCCACCTGACTCGAGCTGACTACGAGCGCGAGCGTGCCCGTCGCACCGCGGCGGCGCAGCCCAGGACCAGCAGCGCGAGCACTGCCACGAGGGGTGCCCCGCCCGTCGCCGCGAGCGCGCCGCCGGGTGTGCTGGTCGTCGGCGTCGGACCGGTGCCGCGCGTGGTGGGCCGGCCGGGCGTCGTCACAGGAGCCGACAGCGTCTCGTGGGCGTAGAGCGACGGTCCGCTGACCTGGCGGGCGACCATCGACACGCCGCCCTTGCCGCCGCTCGTCTTGTCGGTGATGCAGGCCTTGGTGCAGCCGTCCGTGTAGGCGACCAGCACCCGTCCCTGCTTGTCGACGGTGATGTCGTTGAAGTCGAGCAGGTTGCGCTGGTTGCACAGCCGGGCGTCGGCGACGTTCTTGTTCGACGTGCCCTGCAGGTCGACGCAGCCACGCTGCACCGGGTCGAGGGGCGTGACGTCGACCGTCGTCCAGCTCGCGCCGCCGTCGAGCGTCGTGGCGACGTACACATGCCACTCGCCGACGAAGCCGATGTGCTGGTCGTCACCGATCCCGCGTGTGCCGAGGAACGCGAAGGCGGCCCGTCCGGGGTCACCGGCGATCACCTCGGGGAACTGCACGTTGTTCACGCCGAGCGCGGTGCTCACGTCGTAGGGCTTGGACCAGGTCTTGCCGTGGTCGTGCGAGACCGCGATCTTCGCGGCGCTCTTGATCCCGAGCTGGGTCTCGGTCGGGTTGGTCCCGTCCTCCCAGCCGAAGTACGTCGTGTTGGCCTTGTCGAAGGCGACCGACGGGTCGCTCTCGTCCTGGTTGTGGCCGCCCGGGACCTTGCGGACGTTCCAGGTGGTGCCGTTGTCCTCGCTGACGATGACGGCAGGCTCGCCCCCGAAGAACTCCGAGTTCGTCAGGTTGTTGGGCGTCGGGGTGCCACCGCATCCCTTGTTGGGCAGGTAGACGATGCCGTCGGAGTCGACCCGCAGGTGCCCGTGGATCGCGGAGCAGGCTCCGCCGTACGCGTCGTCGGAGTGCACCGTCGGGGCGTTGTACGCCGGAGAGCTGAACGGGAACGTCAGGCCACCGTCGTCGCTGCGCGCGCAGGTGCCGCTGTAGCCGTTCTGCGCGCAGTAGTAGACCGCGTCGGGGTAACCCGTCAGACCGGCCGTGGCGGGGCGGCCCTCCTTCGTGTAGGGCCCACCGCCGACCGTCTGGTGGTCGAGGAAGGTGGCCGGACCACAACCGGTCGACGGTGTCCAGGTCTTGCCGGCGTCATCGGAGTAGGACAGCAGGCTGCAGGCCGCAGTGAGCTGCGACGTGAACGAGCGGTGGGTCCTCTGGTCGGTGAACCCGATCGGGTCCAGAGACGTCTTGGCGTCCGGGTCGGACACGTTCGAGGCCTCGATGAGCTTGTTCTGGGCGTTCCAGCGCATCCGGACCGTCGTCGTGCCGGCGGTGAACATGGCGGCGTCGGCGTGGGTGTCGTAGCCGATCGACGGCTCGCCACTGTTGTGGCCGACCGCGTAGGTCTGGTACGTCGGGACGCTCGGGAGCGCCGCGACCGACGGGATCTGCAGCAGGGCCGCCGTGGCGAGGCCCGCGAGGGGAACGAGCACGAGGGCACGGCGGCGAGCGATGGGGGTCACGCCGTCTCACTTCGACGTGCACCGTCGGTCTCCTTCCGGCCCAGCTCGCCCTATGCGGCTGGGTCCTGGAGGTCTACGTTGCGCGCAAGCAACGCTCACGGGGGTACCGATGGCTGAGTTCGACCTCAACAAGGTCAAGGGCAACGACCGCTTCATCGCCGGCGGGGCGATCGTGCTGTTCATCCTGAGCTTCTTCCCCTGGTACACCGTGTCGTACAAGGGCGCCCTGGGCGGCCTCGGCGGTTTCGGCACCAGCGGGAGCCTCAACGGCTGGCACATCTACGGCCTGAACAAGGTGGCCATCCTGCTCGCGTTGGCCGCGGGAGCGATCGTGATCGCCCGGCTGATGGGCCTGCTGGACAGCATCGACCTGCCGGCGGGCGTCAACCTCATCACGCTCGCGGTGTCGGGTCTCGCCACCGTGATCTTGGTGCTGCGCCTGCTCGGCAGCTATCACAGCGCCGGCAGCGGCAGCCTCAAGATCACCGAACACCCCGGTTTCGGCTGGTACGTCGGCATTCTCGTCTCGGCGGCAATGACGTACTTCGCCTTCCTCAACTTCCAGGCCTCCGGCGAGGCGATACCCACGATGCCCTCGATGCCCTCGATGCCGAGCCAGACAGTCACACCCCCGTCGACCCCCCCGTCGACACCCCCGCCGACCCCGCCGTCGACCTGAGCCAGAGCTTCCGCGCTGAGGCCGTGAGCAGCGCCTCGCCGGCCCGGGTGTTCGCGCTGCTCGAGGCCGGTGACCGCTGGTCCGAGTGGGCCGGCCCGTTCGTGCCGCGGTCGCGCTGGGCGGTAGCGGTCGAGCCGCCAGGAACGGTGGGCGCGGTGCGCCGGCTCGGGGTCGGGCCGCTCGGCAGCTCGGAACGGATCGTGGAGCACGTGCCGGGCGAGCGGCTCTCCTACGTCATCGACTCCTGGCAGCCCTATCGGGACTACCGGGCCGACGTCGACCTGGTGCCGACGACGGACGGTGGCACCCGGATCGTGTGGCGGGCCACCTTCGTCCCGCGCCTCCCTGGCACCGGCGGGTTGCTGCGCGCCGGTCTGCGCGGGCTGGTCGCCCGCTTCGCGACGAACCTGGCCAAGGCCGCCGAGCGCTCTGGGTAGGGTCGCCGGATGACCGGCGGCCCCCTCATGGTGATCGGTGGGGCCGAGGACAAGACCGGCACCCGCCAGGTGCTGTCGCGGTTCGCGAAGCTCGCGGGCGGGCCGTCCGCGCGCATCGCGGTGGTCGCCACCGCCTCCTCGCTCGGCCCGGAGATCATCGAGGCCTACCGCGAGGCGTTCGCCGCTTTTGGGGTCACCGAGGTGGTCGCCCCGAGACCGCACACCCGGGCCGACGCCTCCGACCCGGAGCTCGTGGCGGACATCGACAACGCGACCGGCGTCTTCATGACCGGCGGCAACCAGTCGACACTCTCCGGGGTGGTCGTGGGGACGCCCTTCGGCACGGCCATCGCGGCGGCCCACCTCCGGGGAGCGGTCGTCGGCGGCACGTCGGCCGGCGCCTCTGTGCAGAGCGAGCACATGGTGGCGTTCGGCCGTCCCGGTGCGACCCCGAAGCTGCGGATGGCGCAGATGTCGGCCGGCCTCGGACTGCTCCCCGGGCTCGTCATCGACCAGCACTTCGACCAGCGCAACCGCTACGGCCGGCTGCTCACCTTGGTCTCGCACGCCCCCCACCTGCTGGGCATGGGCGTCGACGAGGACACCGCAGCGGTCGTCACCGGGACCACCATGGAGGTGATCGGCCGCGGCGCCGTGACGCTGTTCGACGGACGCTGGATGACCAGCAACGTCGACACGGCGCGTGGCTCCTCCGCCCTGCTCGCGTCGGGTGTGGTCCTGCACTCGCTGCCCTCCGGTTCGCGCTTCGACCTGGAGGCCCGGGTGCTGCTGTCCGGGATCGGTGGCCGTCCGGACGACCTCCGGGAGACCCACGCCACCCCCACCGGCTCGCTCGAGCGGCGGATCGCCGTCGAGGGTGCGCTGGGCGACCAGTCACGCACCTAGGAGGGGTCAGTGAAGCCGGATCTCAAGGTCCTGTTCACCCGGGTCTACCGCGGCCCCAACTACTGGTCGTACGACCCGGCGATCCACCTCCAGGTCGACCTCGGCATCCTCGAGGAGTACCCCACGAACCTGCTTCCCGGGTTCACCGACAGCCTGCTCCAGCTGCTGCCCGGCGTGGGTGAGCACTCCTGCTCGCGGCGGAAGTCGGGTGGCTTCGCGGAGCGGCTGTACGAAGGGACCTGGCTCGGCCACGTCACCGAGCACGTGGCCCTCGAGCTGCAGCGCCAGACCGGTGCCGAGGTGACCCGCGGCAAGACCCGCGGCACGGCAGGCCGACCAGGCGTCTACGACGTCATCTACGCCTACGCCGACGAGACCGTCGGGGTCGCCGCCGGCAAGCTCGCGATCCGCCTCGTGAACCAGCTCGTGGAGGCCGAGGAGGGCTTCGACGCGCAGGCCGAGATCGACGCCCTCATCCTGCTCGCGCAAAAGGCAGCGTTCGGTCCGTCGACCCAGTCGCTGGTCGACGAGGCAGGGTCACGGGACATCCCGTGGATGCGGCTCAACAGCGGCTCGCTCGTACAGCTGGGCCAGGGCGTCCACGCCAAGCGCATCCGGGCCACCATGACGTCGCAGACCGGGTCGCTCGCCGTCGACATCGCGAGCGACAAGGAGATGACGCTGCAACTGCTCGCTGCTGCCGGGCTGCCCGTCCCTCAGTCGAAAGCCGTCCGCACGATCGAGGGCGCGATCGAGGTCGCCCACCGCATCGGATGGCCGGTGGTGGTCAAGCCCCTCGACGGCAACCACGGGCGCGGGGTCGGACTCAACCTCCAGGACGAGGCCGCCCTGACGAAGGCGTTCGAGGTAGCCAAGGAGGCGTCCCGGCGCGGCTGGCTGGTCGTCGAGAACTACCTGGTCGGCAACGACTACCGCTTCCTCGTCGTCGGTGGCCGGATGGTGGCGGTTGCCGAGCGGGTCCCGGCGCACGTCATCGGCGACGGTGTCAAGACGATCGCGGAGCTCGTCGAGCTCACCAACTCCGACCCACGGCGCGGCGTCGGCCACGAGAAGGTCCTCACCCGGATCGCCCTCGACCCCGCTGCGGACGACGTCCTTGCCGGCCAGGGCTACGCCCGGGACGCCGTCCCCGCCCACGGCGTCATGGTGAAGCTGACCCTCACCGCCAACATGAGCACCGGCGGCATCTCCATCGACCGCACCATGGAGGCGCACCCCGACAACGTCGAGATCGCGGAGGAAGCCGCGCGGGTCGTCGGGCTCGACGTCGCGGGCATCGACTTCATGGCCGTCGACATCACCAACCCCGTCCGCGAGGCGGGTGGCGGCATCGTCGAGGTCAACGCCGCACCGGGCTTCCGGATGCACACCAACCCGACCGTCGGTGAGCCGCAGTACGTCGCGAAGCCGGTCATCGACCTGCTCTTCCCGCCGGGCACGCCGTCCCGGATCCCGATCGTGGCCATCACCGGCACGAACGGGAAGACCACGACGTCCCGGATGGTCGCCCACATCTTCAAGGGGATCGGTCGCAAGGTGGGCATGACCTCGACCGACGGCATCGTCATCGACGAGCGCCTCGTCATCCGCGCCGACGCGTCCGGCCCCAAGAGTGCCCGCATGGTGCTGCAGAACCCTCGGGTCGACTTCGCCGTCTTCGAAGTGGCGCGCGGCGGCGTGCTGCGCGAGGGGCTCGGCTACCAGCGCAATGACGTCGCCGTCGTCCTCAACGTCGCCCCCGACCACCTCGGCCTTGGTGGCATCGAGACCATCGAGCAGCTCGCCGACGTCAAGCAGGTCATCGTCGAGGCGGTGCCGCGCGACGGCTTCGCCGTCCTCAACGCCGACGACCCGCTGGTCGTGAAGATGGCGCGGGCGTGCAGCGGCGAGATCGTCTGGTTCACGATGGCGGAGGCGGGGTCTCCCGCGGTCCGGCGGGTCGACGCCCACTGCCGTCGCGGCGGTCGGGCCGTCGTCCTCGAGCGGGGCGAGCTCGGCGACATGATCGTCATCAGGCACGGCCGCCGCTCCATGCAGCTCGCCTGGACACACCTGCTGCCCTCGACGTTCGGTGGCAAGGCAATCATGAACGTCCAGAACTCGATGGCTGCCGCGGGTGCCGCCTTCGCCGCGGGTGCGCCCCTGCACGACATCCGGCAGGGTCTGCGCACCTTCCAGACGACCTACTACCTGGCGCCCGGCCGCCTCAACGTCACGGAGGTCGACGGCGCGACGGTGGTCGTCGACTACGCGCACAACGCCGCTGGCATGCGCTCGCTCGGCGACTTCGTCGACAAGCTCGCCGACAACGCCCCCGACGACCTGCTCAGGCACCGCCGCATCGGCGTCATCGCCACAGCCGGCGACCGTCGCGACGAGGACATGCGGGAGCTCGGGGAGGTCGCGGCGCAGCACTTCGACATCGTCATCGTCCGTGAGGACACCCGGCTGCGGGGTCGCGAGGCGGGCGCGGCAGCGGCCCTCATCTGCGAGGGGGCCGCGCGCGGCGGTCGCGTGCAGTCGGTCGAGACGGTGCTCGACGAGATGGCGGCGACCCGCCGCGCGCTCGAGCTCTCAGGGCCCGGTGATGTCGTCGTCCTCTGCGTCGACAGCCACGCCGCCGTATGGTCCGAGATCCAGTCGCGATCACATCTCGCCCAAGCCGGCAGCCACGACGACTCCGCGACGGGTGACCCCGACCTGCAGACCCCGCTCCCCTTCGACTGACCCGCCGCCTCCACTGGGTGATCAACAGGCCTTCGCGCGGCCGACGCATCGGCGGGGCGGACGCCCGATGCACTGTTGATCACTCGGGGCAGGCCAGGGCGGCGGCGCGGACGCGGGTGCGGACCTGCCCGGGTGTCATCCGGCGGCCGCCGGCCTCCCTCAGCACCTCCTCGCAGAGCACCCGGTCCTGGTGGACCATCAGCGCGATGACGTCTTCAGGCTTGCGCCCCAGCAGGGCCGCCCGCAGCGCCGTCACCTCGTCGTCATACGCAGGCACGTCACCCGCGCCCGCACGGAGCAGCGCCGTCATCTCCGCAGCGGTCCGCCCGCGCAGGTAGCGGTCCTTCAACGCGATGACGATCTCGTCCGAACCGTGTCGGGCGAGGTGTCCCATCTCCACGAGCTGCCCGTCGAGGCGGTCACCCGCCAGCCCGAGCACGGTCACGACCCGGCCTCCGGGCAGCCGCAGGCCCCGGACGACCGACAGCAGCGCCTTGAGCCCGTCCTCGTTGTGGGCGAGGTCGAGTGACACGACCGCACCGCCCACGTCCCAGAGGTTCATCCGGCCGAGGTTGTCCTCGCTGCCGAAGGTGAGCAGGCCCTCGATCACGGCGTCCCGCGGCAGGCCGACAGCGAGGGCGGCCGACGTCGCGGCCAGCGCGTTGGCGACGTCATGCCGGGACAGCCCGGACAGCGTCATCGGGATGTCCGCGAGCGCCACGAGGGCCTGGACGGCCCCGCCGGCGAGGACGGTGATGGTCTCGTCGAGCACCGTCGTCGCGCGACCGCCGGCCTGCAGGACGGCCCGCACCCCGGGCGCGTCGG
>JAWWOJ010000567.1:0-2567 GCA_033851885.1 Frankiales bacterium
GTACCGGGCGCGGGACTCGGTGTAGCTCATCGTCTTCATGGCGACCTCCTGTACAGGAAAGCGTACAGCGCCTCCCGAGGTCTGGCAATGCCGGTTCACCTCGAAGGGACAAGTCACCGTCCCGAAGGCTGTCAGGGACGCCCTCGGCCTGGCGGCGGGCGATGCGGTGGTGTTCCGCGTGGAGGGCACCAGGGCGGTCCTGGCCGTCGCCCGGCCGGCGTGCTGTGCCGCTCAGGCAACTTTCAGCGCTGAGCAGATGCGATCTCCTCGCCGCCGCCGGTCCTGCGCGTCGGCAGGACACGGACGGGCGGCATCCCTTGACAGGCAGCGAGCGAGCGTGGACGCGCCAGCTTCCCTGGGCGGGGGTGCTGACCGCACTTGTCGGCCTGGTGCTGTACATGGCGCTGTTCCGGCTCGGGGTCGGCGAATGGAACCTCGACGAGCTGACCTACCGAGCTGCCGGCCACGCCTACCTCCAGGGTCACTTCGTCCTCAACCCCGAGCACCCGCTGCTCGCGAAGCTGCTCTTCGGGGTGTCCCAGCTCGTGCTGGGTTCGGGCGCCTTCGCCGTGCGCGTCGTCTCAGCGATCGCGAGCATCTGCATCGCGGTCGGACTGTGGGCTGTCGCCCGTCGACGCTACGGGCGCCTGGCAGGTCTCGGCGCCGTCCTCGGTTGGGCCCTGCTCCCCCACGTGCCTCCCCCGGTGTCTCGGCTGGCTCCTCTCGAGCCGGTGACCACGGCCCTGGCGTGCGCAAGTCTGGTCTTCGGATGGCTCTGGCTGTCGCGAGGGACCCTGGGCTGGGCAGTTGCCTGCGGCGGGTTCGCTGGACTTGCTGCGGGTGCCAAGCTGACAGGTGGGTCGGCGTTGCTGGCCGTGCTGCTGACCGCGGCACTGTTCCGTCGCACACCGCATCGGCTCCGCACCGCCTTGGCAGCCGTGGCAGCAGCGATCGTCGCCTTCCTGGTGACCTACCTTCCAGCCGGCAGTCGCGGGCCATCGATGCTCCGCGCCATGATCCGCTTCCAGCTGCGCCACGCGCAACGTGGCCATCCCTTGCTCATCGGCGGGCACGTCTACCAATTCGCTCCCTGGTGGACCACGCTCTACTACCAGTGGTTGGCGCTGGGATGGGTCGCGCTCTTCGCCCTGGTAGCGCTCGCCCTGGTCGCCGTCCTGAGGACGACCGGCGAAGAACGCACGTTCGTGGTGTATCTGGTGCTGGCAGTGGCGCTGCCGCTGGCACTGCTCAGCTTCAGCCCCGTGCAGCTCCCCCACTACGGCTACCTCGTCCAGCCTCCGATGGTCCTGCTGTCCGTCGTCGGCCTGCTCAAGCTCTGTCAGCTCAAGCTTCGTCGTCCCCGGCTGACCTGGCTACCCCAGATCGCGGCCGCGGCGCTCGTCGTCCCCCTGGCCATCGCAGGCGGGCAGCAGGTGGTCGCGGTGAGCGACACCGCACCCTCCGGGTACGCCCTGCTGCCGCATGCCCTACGCACGTCCCCGGCCGGGTCGGTGCTGGTGTGGGGATACGTCGAGGTGGCGCAGGCCTACCTCGGCGCGCGCGCGTCAGCGAACGTCTGCCGGCAGACCGGGTGCGCAGAAGCCGCAGTCGTCATCGACCGCGACGTCGCCAAGCGCTTCGCAGATCCGGCGGTAGCCGCCTATCTGGCCACCCACAGCCGACAGCTCCTCTGCCGCGCGTTCCATCAGTTCACCATCTGCCGACCACTACCCCGTACGCGCTGACGGCGCGCGGATGGGCGTCAGGCGGTGTGGACCTCGGTGAGGTCGACGGTGAGTTCCGGCCTGGTCTGGAGCTCGGCGCAGATCCGGCGCACCGCGGTCTCGCGCCCGACCGACCACGGGACGTGCCGCTCCCGGCCGAGTCGAGCGACCTGCCGGACGAGCTCGGTGCGGTTGCGGGCCCAGGGGGCTGTGCCGCTCTCGTCCAGTGAGCGGGCGTTGGCCTTGCCGTGCCCAGGGATCGCGGCGAAGGTGACGGCGGGTACGCCGACCACCAAGGCCTCCGTCAGGCACAGGCCGCCCGCGTTGTGGACGACCACGTCGGAGGCACAGATCAACCGATCGACATCGGTCCGCCAGCCGAGCGCGGTCACGCCCGGCAGCTTGCTGAGCCGGCGCTGAAGCTTGGCATTGCGGGCGCAGAGTACGACGGGATGGATGCCCGCCTTGGCCAGCGAACGTGCCGCACGGTGGACGCCGCCGATGCCGAGAGAACCCAGGAGCAGCAGGGCGAGGGTGTCCTCACGGGCGACCCCGAGGGACGTGCGGACCTCCTCGCGGGCGGAGGTGCGCTCGACGGTCCGGAACTGCGGGCCGACCAGCGGACCAGCCGCCTCGGCAGGCACGGCGTAGCGCGCGGTGACCTCGAGCGCGGTGTGCTCCCCCACCGTCAGGTGCTCATCGAGCGCCGGGTGGACCCAGAGGAAGTTCGGTGCAGGGTCGGTGAGGTAACCCCAGACCGGCGTCTGCAACTGTCCGCTGGCGCGCAACTGCCCGAGGGCGCGGCACGCGGGTGGGTAGACCGCGACGATCAGGTCGGCCTCG
>JAWWOJ010000590.1:0-3047 GCA_033851885.1 Frankiales bacterium
CCCAGGCCTCAACGTGACACCGCTGGCCTTCGCCGGCAAGGCAAAGACCGGCGACGGTGCCATCGTCGTGGGCTACCCGCAGGACGGCCCGTTCCGCGCCGACCCGGCCCGGGTGCGCGGCACCCAGCAGGCCAAGGGCCCCGACATCTACCAGCGCAAGACCGTCGTACGCGAGATCTACGCGCTGCGCGCCCGGGTGCGCCCCGGAAACTCCGGCGGACCGCTGGTGTCCCCGGGCGGCAACGTCTACGGCGTGGTGTTCGCCGCAGCTGCCGACGATCCGCAGACCGGCTACGCCCTCACCGCGGCCGAGGTCAGCGGTGACGCCAGCCAGGGGCGGAGCGCCACGGCGTCGGTCAGCACCCAGGGCTGCGACTGATCGTCACGTCGCCGCCGCTGAGGGCGTCGAAGAGGCGGGCGTCCTGGGCCTCGTGATCGGCGACGACGAGCTCCTCGACGCCAAGGCCGAGTTGGTCGATCTCGCTGCGCCGCTGAGCGGGTACGGCGCGGTCTGACGGAGCCGGTACGCCGCGGTCTGACGGAGCGGGTACGGCGGTCTTCGCGCGGGACCGGCGGCGTACCGCTGCCAACGCGGCGGTCACCGCTGCTGCGATCACGGCGGTCCGGACTGGTCGCACGACGCCCCCCGACATCTGCGTGGAGGCACGGTAGCCCCCAGCAGGTGCTTCGGCAGAACGAGCACCGAAGTGAAACGAGGTGTTTGTCCGGTTCCCTTTCCCGCGGTGCCTTCTCTCACAGCGCGTCCGGGTCGACGGGGCGCTTGCTCAGTGCTTACAGTTGCAAGCACCGTCTCAAGACTTGGAGGTCGCCATGCCCCCAGCGACCCGCACCCGTGTGACCAGGCGGATCGCCGCCGACCCGACGAGCACCGCGCTGCTGCTTGCCGGCCCGACTGCGCTCGAGCTGTGGCCGGGTGTGCGCCGGGTGGCCGACGTCGGCGGCCGGATCGTCGTCGAGACCGAGCTGCCGGCCCAGCGCACTGCGGCCGCGTCGGTGCGGGCGCTGCCGCCTCGACGCACCCCGACCTCCTACGTCAGCCGGTTCGAGTGGGCCGGTCCGGGGCTGCCCGAAACGTCAGGGGAGCTCGTGCTCGCCTACGCCCCTGGGTCCGACGGTGAGCTCGGGACGCATGCCGCACTGGTCCTCGACAGCCGCGGCTTCGATCCCGACGTCCTCGACATCTTTGCCCTGACGGCGATGGCCGAGGGGTTCCTCGCCAACCTCGCACGGGCGGCCGAGCTGCGCAGCCACGCCGCTTAGATCATCAGCCGAGCAGCAGCTCGGTCACCGTCGTCGGCGCCTCCTCGTGCGGGAAGTGCCCGACGTCGTCGAGCACCTCGAAGCGATAGCCAGCGTGCGCCCACCGGCCCGACCCCTCGGCCGTGGAGACCTTGACGCAGCCGTCCTGCTCGCCATGCAGCTGCAGCACCGGGACGTGCACCCCTGCGGACAGCAGCTTGAGGAAGCGCCTGCCGCTGGGCCGAAGCCGCGAACGGAACGCCCATCGGTAGTACTCCAGCGCGCAGTGCGCTGCCCCCGGGATCGCCATCGCCTCCCGGCACCGACTCTCGGTCTCCTCGTCCGGGAACCCCGGGCCACCCCATCGGTGCAGCAGCTCGCTGACCAGATCGCCTGCGACCAAGCGGTTCTCAGGCACTTTCGGGACCTGGAACAACGCCATGTACGACGACATGCGGACCTGCTCGAGATCGGAACGCAGCGCCTGCTGCAACCGGAGCACGTGCGGGATGGACAGCACCGTGAGCCGGTTGACCGCCCTCGGGTGCAGGGTGGCTGTCGACCACGCCAGCACCCCGCCCCAGTCATGGCCCACGACGTGCGCATCGCTGGCGCCGAGCGCACGAATGAGGCCGGCGACGTCAGCCGACAGGGTGTACCCGTCGTACCCGCGTGGTGGCTTGTCGGTGCCGCCGTAGCCGCGCAGGTCCGGGGCGACGGCATGGAACCCCGCCTCGCCGAGGGCAAGGAGCTGGTGCCGCCAGGACCACCAGGTCTCCGGGAAGCCGTGCAGCAGCAGGACGAGTGGCCCGTCGGCGGGGCCGTGCTCGGCGACGTGGAACCGCACCCCGGCTGCGGTGACGTCGCGATGGTTGATCGTCATTCCTCGCTGCTTGCACTGCCCATCTTGTCGTTGATGGCGTTGACGACGGTCGGGTCGGCGAGGGTGGTCACGTCGCCGAGCTCGCGGTGTTCGGCGACGTCGCGAAGGAGCCTTCGCATGATCTTGCCGCTCCGGGTCTTGGGAAGCTCAGGTGTGATGAGGATCTGCCGCGGTTTGGCGATCGGGCCGATCTCCTTGGCGACGTGGTCGCGCAGTTCCTTGGCGAACGCCTCGCCGCTGCTCACGTCGTCGGCGACCGAGCCCTTCACGGTGACGAAGGCGACGATGGCCTGGCCGGTGGTCGCGTCGGTGGCGCCGACGACGGCGGCTTCGGCGACCGACGGGTGGCTGACGAGGGCCGACTCGACCTCGGTGGTGCTGATCCGGTGGCCGCTGACGTTCATGACGTCGTCCACGCGACCGAGCAGCCAGAGCACGTCGTCGTCGTCCCACTTGGCGCCGTCCCCGGCGAAGTAGCGGCCCTCGAACCGGCTCCAGTAGGTCTCGCGGTAGCGCTCCTCGTCTCCCCAGATGCCGCGCAGCATCGACGGCCACGGCTCGGTGAGCACCAGGTAGCCGCCGGAGCCGTTGGGCACCTCGTTGGCCTCGTCGTCCACCACGGTGGCGGAGATGCCGGGCAGCGGGGTCTGCGCGGAACCGGGCTTGGTCTCGGTGACGCCGGGCAGCGGGCTGATCATCATCGCGCCCGTCTCGGTCTGCCACCAGGTGTCGACGATGGGGGTGCGGTTGGCCCCGATGTGCTCCCGGTACCACATCCAGGCCTCGGGGTTGATCGGCTCGCCGACGCTGCCCAGCACCCGCAGGCTGCTCAGGTCGAACTTCGCCGGGATGTCGTCGCCCCACTTCATGAAGGTGCGGATCGCGGTGGGCGCGGTGTAGAGGA
>JAWWOJ010000601.1:0-4437 GCA_033851885.1 Frankiales bacterium
CCACTCGTGACCGGCGACAAGCGCTTCCTGCTCGCCGTGCAGAACACCGCCGAGCCGCGGGCGACCGGTGGGCTGCTCGGCGCCTACGGGCTGCTCCAGGTGCACGACGGCGCGTTCTCGCTGACCCGGGTCGGGCCCAACAACGACCTGCGCGACGCGTCCTCGCCTGTCGTTGCCCTCGGAGCCGAGTACGACGCGCGCTACGCCCGCTTCGACACCACGTCCACGTGGCGATCCGCCAACCTGACGCCCGACGCACCGACGGCGGGCCGCATCCTGGCGGGGCTGTGGAAGGCGCAGTACGGCGAGCAGCTGGACGGCGTCTTGATGGTGGACCCGGTGGCGCTCGCGGACCTGCTCGGCGCGACCGGACCGCTGACCCTCGAGGACGGCGTCCGCATCACCGAGGCGAACGCGGTGCGGGTGCTGCTCATCGACGCCTACCGCCGGTTTCCGCGCGCCCGCGACGCGGAGCGCAACGCCTACCTCCAGTCCGCGGCTCGGCACATCGTCCAGCGCCTGGCGAAGGGCGGGCTCGACGGCGCGCGCGTCCTGCAGCGGGTCTCGAAGGCCGCCGCGACCGGTCACCTGCAGGTGGTGGCGACCGCGCCGGACCTGGAGGCGCAACTCGTGCAGGCACGGGTCGGTGGCGCGCTGCAGGCCGACGGGCCGTTCCTGTCCGTCATCACCCAGGACGTCGGCGGGTCGAAGCTCGGTGCCTACCTGCACCGCGCCGTCAGCTACACCGGGAAGCCGACGGGTGAGGCGACCGATCTCGGGAGCGGCCCGCGTCTCGAGGAGGACGCGGTCGTCTCCGTGGCGCTCGCCAACGAAGCACCCGCCGGCCTGCCGCCGTACGTCACGGCCCGGCCCGATGACCCGAAAGCGCCTGTCGGACAAGGGAAGTACTGGGTGTCGGTCTATCTCGGGAAGGACGCGACGCTGCTCGGGGCGACTCTCGACGGGAAGCCGGTCGCGGTGGAGACGGGTATCGACCGAGGCCTCACGGTCCTGTCGGCCTTCCTGACGATCGACCGCGGAGCGACCAGGACGCTGCGGCTGCACGTGCGGCAGCAGGCACGGCCCGGGCAGCCCATGACCTATCGCCAGCAACCGCTGCTGCGGCCCGACCAGCTCGACGTGCAGCGGCAGGGCGCGCCGCTCGTCGAGTGGTACGCGAGGTAGCTACTCCTCGACGACGGTCAGCTCGTCGATCGTCTGCTGCAACGCGTCGACCTTGGCCTCGAGTCGGGCGAGGGTCTCGCTGTTCTCGCGGGCCAGCAGGTCGAGCTTGAGCTGCATCCGGCCGAGCGCACCGAGCAGCGCCGTGGTGGAGCCGCGCGCGATCTCCGCGTCGTCGTAGTCGGAGTCCGCCCCGGCATCATGGGCACCGGTGGGTGCCGCGCCGGTCCGGCGGCTGCGTCGGCTCGGCGCGAGCGACTCGTCGGGTCGGGTCATGCCTGCTCCTCCTGGACGGGGCCGGTCGTCGCGGGTGCGACGTCCGCACGGGCGGTGGCCTGCTCGGCCGGTGCCTTCTTGGCAGCTGCCTTCTTGCTGGGTGTCTTGGTGGGTGGCTTGGTGGGTGCCTTGGTGGGTGTCTTCGGAGCCGCCTTCTTCGTGGCGGCCTTCTTCGGAGGCGTCACCGGCTCGGCCGGCGCGTCCCTCGCTCGCTCCGGCGCGTCCCGCGCTGGCTCCGGCGCGGGGACCGCGACGATCGGCTGCTGCTTGGCGGCGTCCATACCGCGGAAGATGCGGTCACGCAGCTTGCGGGTGCCGGCGCCGCCCTCCCTCAGCACCGTCTCGAGGACGCGGGCGAACTCGTCTGCCCGGCGCTTCTCGAGGTGCGCGTCCCGCTCGAGCAGCGCGTCGGCCACGCCACGCAGGTGGGTAAGGGACTGCGAGACCGTGGCGTCGGTGCGTGCGACCAGCGCCTCGGCGTACTGCTCCAGGCGTTCTGCGACGGTCTCCTCGCGGCGCTCTGCGGCCTGGATCTGCTTGCGCAGCGCGATGAGCTCCGCCTCGGCCGCCTTGCGGGCCTCGAGCATCACCTCCTCGATCTCGTCACGGGCCGTGGCGGCGTGCGCGATCAGCGCCTGCACACCGTCGCGCAGGTGCTGCATGGCTGCCTCGGCCGAGGCCTGCAGGTCGGCACCGACGGTGCTGGCGACGGCCTGGACCCGCTCGGCGAGGGCCTCGCCCGCTTGGGCCAGTGCCGCCTCCCCCTCGGTGCGGTGGCCGGCCAGGGTGGCGGCCGCGGCGGTGAGCTGCTCCGCCCCCTGCGCGGCCACCCACTCGAGGCCCTGACGGGCGTCCTCCGTGCGGGCCACGACGCCGTCGTACAAGGAGGACAGCTGGGTGCTGGTGACCTCGAGCTGCGAGGCGACCAGGCGCGCGTGGTCCTGGGCCGCGCCGCGCAGCTCGGTGCTGCTGGCGTCGACCTCCGCGGCGAGCTGCTCGCCGATCGCGGCGTGCGCCTGCTGCAGCAGGACCGCGAAGCCCTGCCGCACCTCGTCGGCGACCCGCTCGGTGAGCGTCGTGAGCGAGTCCGTGAGGGACTCGGTGGCGCCGGTGACGGCAGCCGCGTGGCGGCGTACCTGGGCGGCGGCTGTCTGCAGCGTGTAGAGGGTCTCGACCTGCCCGTCGGCGAGCTGGGCCGCGAGGGTCTCGACGAGCCGACGCCCGCTGGCCTCGAGTTCGTCGACGGGGGGATGGGAGTCAGTCGTGTCGCTGCCCGGTGCCGCGTCCATCGTGGGTGCCTCTCCTACGGGGTTCCCGCAGGATAGTCAGGGTCAGCTCCCGCCCGAGGTGGCAACCGGCGGCTGGGCCTGCTGCTGTTGCTGTTGCTGCGCGGCAGCCGCCTGGGCCGCTGCCTGTGCGGCTGCCTGTCGGGCGGCAGCTTCCCGGCTCGCCGCCGCTGCGCGTTGCGCCGCCGCCTGCGCAGCCTGCGCGGCCGCCTGGGCCGCCGCGCGCCCCTGTGCGGTCTTCGCGGCCTTGAGCTGGGCCGCCGCCCGGGTCGCCGCGCGGGTCGCCGCGGCCTGCCTGGCAGCCGCCTGCTGGGCAGCGAGGGCACTCGCCTGCGCGGCGCCGTCGTCGGGGCTGCCCGTGGCGGTGGCGCCGGTCGCGTGCTGCCCCGCGTCGGCAGGCGCGAGCCCGATCATGATGGCTCCCACGGCACCCGCTGCCGTGACGCCCGCGACGGTCGTCAGGGCGACGAGACGGCGCCGCACAGCCTCCCGCTCGGTCGCGTTGCTCCTGAAAAGTCCGTCCACCCGCTCATTGTGCCCGCGGGGTCAAGGCGCTGTCAGGACAGCGGATCGAGGCAGCGGGCATAGCGGCTCGCGGCCACGGCGGCGCGCACCTCGTCGGCGTTGTCGACGAAGTCCTCCAGCCGCGACGGGTTGATCTTGCGCAGCGAGGACCCGACCTGGCACGGCGCGGCTCCGAGGGCGGCGAAGACCCGACCGGTGACGGTGGTCCAGGCATCGGGTCCGGGGAGCAGGTCGTCCTCGTACACGACCTCGATCACGGGCAGACCGTGCAGTGCCGCGAGTTCCTCCTCGACGCCGGCACTGCGGTGCGCCATCCAGGCCAGCAGGTCGGCGGTGTCGACCGTCACCCGCGGCACCTCGCGACGGTCGCCGTGCCGGAAGTGCGACGTGGCCATCTGGTTGCGGGTCACGTTGCTCAGCACGTGCAGCAGCGTGTTGCGACGCTGCAGGTGCAGGATCAGCCAGCCCTCCTCGTACCGGCGACGCAGCCACCGCGCGGGATCGTCGACGCCCTGGAAGTCGGTGAGGTGGTACGGCTTGACGTGGCACCCGTAGTGGGTGGCGGCGGACCGCGAGCGAAGGCCGTTGACCCACGCGCCCGGAGCCCGGACCGACGCCCGCAGCACCTCGTTGCCGAAGGCCACCTCGGGATGGCTCGACAGGAGGGTCCCGAGCAGCGTGCTCCCGAGCCGGCCCTGCCCGTACATCAGGTAGGGCCGCCCGCCGCGCTGCCTCAGCAGCCCGCGTACCGAGACCCTCGCCTGCAGCCGCAGCGGGACCGGCGGCAGCTCGGCGGGCAGCACCGGACGGGCCGAGCCGGTGCCGGGATGCGTGGGCTGGGTGATGGCCACGGTTGTCAGTTCGCCGTCAGACGTTCAGGTCCTTCTCAGCGTTGCGATCGCGTTAAGGAGACCTCAGTCGTGGAGCAGCTTGAGCGCGAGTGTCGGGCAGGCCGCCGCGGCGCGCTTGGCGTCCTTGACGAGCTGGGCGGGCAGCGGCTGGTCGTCGACGGCCGGATAGCCCCACTCGTCGAGCGACACCCACTCGGGCAGCAGCTCTGCGCACAGCCCGTGGGCCGCGCACTCGATCGGGTTGACGCGCAGTCTCACGCTGCACCCCGCCTCGGCACCGGAAGCACCGACGCAGCGTGCGCGCCGGCGCAGGGGTG
>JAWWOJ010000031.1:0-2790 GCA_033851885.1 Frankiales bacterium
TGGCCGTCTGGGGACCGACCGGCGCACCTGGCCGCACCACGCTCGCGGTCGGTCTGGCTGCGGAGCTTGCCGCGCTCGGCTGGCCCGCCCTTCTCATCGACGCGGACGTCTACGGCGGCGTCGTGGCCCAGGTCCTGGGCCTGCTCGACGAGTCGCCCGGGCTGGCAGCGGCCTGCCGCCAGGCCAACAATGGCTTGCTCGACGGCCCCGCCCTTGCCCGTCTCGCCCGCGAGCTCACGCCGGGGCTGCGCGTGCTGACGGGCATCGCCCGGGCGGACCGCTGGCCCGAGCTCCGGCCGTCGGCCCTGGAGGTCCTCCTCGGGCTCGCCCGGTCGCTGGCGGCGGTGACCGTGGTCGACTGCGGCTTCGCGCTCGAGCAGGACGAGGAGCTCGCCTACGACACCATGGCGCCACGTCGCAACGGCGCGACCCTCGCGGTCCTCGAGCAGTGCGACACCGTGCTCGTGGTCGGCACCGCCGACCCGGTGGGGCTGCAGCGCCTCGTACGCGGCCTGTCGGAGCTCAAGGAGGCCATCCCCGGACTCGCCCCCACCGTGGTGGTCAACCGGCTGCGGTCGAGTGCCATCCCCGGAGATGCCGAGCGCGAGGTGCGCACGGCCCTCCAGCGGTACGCCGGGGTCGAAGCTCTCACTGTCGTGCCGCAGGACACCGAGGCGCTGGACGCCGCCCTCGTGGCCGGCCGCACCTTGACCGAGTGCGCCCCTGGATCGCCTGCACGACAAGCGATCCAGGGCCTTGCGGCCGCGCTGGTCGGCGCACCGGCTCCCGTGCGGAAGCGACGCGTCCGCAGGCGCTGAGCTCGTGCCGCGCACGTCGCTCGGGCAACAGGGGCAAGATGGGCGAAACGCCCTTGCGCTCGCTCGACCAACCGCTGGAGAAGAGCTCGTGTCCCTGCTTGCCACCCTCGTCACGCCCGCGGACGCGGCCTTCCTGCTGCCCGAGACCCGCGAGCAGCCGATGCACGTCGGCAGTCTGCAGCTGTTCCGGCCGCCCGCAGGCTCCGGGGTGCACGACCTCTCCGGGATCTACGCGGCGGCGGTCGCGACGCCGGAGATCGCGCCGCTGTTCCGCAAGCGCCTGACCCGCGGCTTCGGGACGCTCGGCCAGTGGGCGTGGGAGGACGACGCCTCGATCGACCTCGAGCACCATGTACGGCACTCGTCACTGCCGAAGCCCGGCCGCATGCGTGAGCTGCTCGCGCTGTGCGGCCGGCTGCACTCGACCCTGCTGGACCGGCAGCGACCGCTGTGGGAGATGCACCTCATCGAGGGCCTCGAGGACGGCCGCTTCGCGGTCTACACCAAGATCCACCACTCGCTGCTCGACGGCGTCTCGGGTCTCCGGCTGCTGGAGCGCAGTCTGTCGACCGATCCTGATGCGCGCGACACCGGGATGCCGTTCGCGGCCCGGCCGCAGGATGCGCGGCGCGTCGGCCTCGACCTCGGCGGGCTGCTCTCGGCTGGGCTGCACGCCGCCGTCGACGCCGTCACCCTTGCCCCCAAGGTGGTGTCGCTCATCGAGCAGGGCATCCGGCACGAAGGTGCCGTCCTGCCCGGACAGGCACCCCGCAGCATCCTCAACGTCCCCATCACCGGGAGCCGTCGCTTCGCCGGGGACGCGTGGGAGCTCGACCGCATCCGCACGGTGGCCAAGAAGGCGGACGCGACGATCAACGACGTCGTGCTCGCCATGTCCGCAGCGGCGCTCCGCGACTACCTGTCAGGGCTCGACGCGCTGCCGGACGACTCGCTGATCGCGATGACTCCGGTCTCGCTGCGCGGCGAGAGCAGCACCGACGGCGGCAATGCCGTCGGCGCCATCCTCTGCTCGCTCGGCACGCACCTCATCGACCCGGAGGAGCGGCTGCTGCACATCAGGGACTCGACGCGGCGTGCGAAGGCCTCGCTCGCGGGTCTCTCGCAGCTGCAGGTCACGGCGCTGTCGGCAGGGATCATGTCGCCGCTCGTCCTCAACACGATCTTCGGCGTCCCTCCGCTGCTCCGGCCGCCGTTCAACCTCATCATCAGCAACGTCCCTGGACCGCGGCATCCGCTGTACTGGAACGGTGCGCGGCTCGACGGCATGTACCCGCTGTCGATCCCGACCACGGGGCAGGCCCTCAACATCACGTGCACCAGCTACGACACCCAGCTGCAGTTCGGGCTCACCGGCTGCCGCCGTACTCTCCCGCACCTGCAGTCGATGCTCGGCGGCCTCGATGACGGGCTGGCCGCGCTGGAGAAGGCGTTCGGCTGAGCCGCTTCGCACTGCCAGGCAGGGGTACGTAGCAGCTGTGAGCCAGACCCAGGCGGTACCGACCGGACCGATGGTTGCTGCCGCAAAACTTGAACATGCAATAAAATGAGGATAGGGTTGGTTGCACGAGCAACGAGACGTCACCACCCCCACCCAAGGAGCACCCCATGACCGCACCAGCCACCACCGCCCTCACCGGCAGCTACGCCCTCGACCCCACCCACACGCGCCTGGGCTTCGTCGCCCGGCACGCGATGGTGACCAAGGTCCGCGGCTCGTTCGAGGAGTTCGAGGGCAAGGCCCACCTCGACTTCGAGGACCCCAGCAAGAGCACCGCCGAGGTCACCTTCCAGATCGCGTCGGTCAGCACCGGCCAGAAGCAGCGTGACGACCACCTGCGCACCAACGACTTCTTCGACGCCCCGACCCACCCGACCGGCCAGTTCGTCTCGACCTCCGTCGTCAAGAAGAGCGACGACGAGTACGAGATGACCGGCAACCTCACGCTGAAGG
>JAWWOJ010000046.1:0-9272 GCA_033851885.1 Frankiales bacterium
CCACTCGACACTCTCGGCGTCGAGGTGGTTGGTCGGCTCGTCGAGCAGCAGCAGGTCCGGCGCCTCGAGCAGCAGCTTGCACAGCGCGACGCGGCGCTTCTCACCGCCGGAGAGATGGACGACCGGCTCGTCCGGGGGCGGGGTCCGCAGCGCGTCCATCGCCTGCTCGATGAGGCTGTCGATCTCCCAGCCGTTGTGGGTGTCGATGTAGGCGAGGAGCGGCTCCTGCTGGGCCATGATGGCCTCGTAGTCGGCGTCCGGCTCGGCCATCTTCTCGTTGAGCTCGTTGTACGTCGCGAGGGTGTCCATGAGCTCACGGACGCCGTCCTCGATGTTCTCCTTGACCGTCTTCGTCTCGTCGAGGACCGGTTCCTGCATGAGGATGCCCACGCTGAAGCCGGGGCTGAGGCGGGCCTCACCGTTGCTCGGCTGGTCGAGGCCCGCCATCATCTTGAGCACCGTGGACTTGCCGGCGCCGTTGGGGCCGACGACGCCGATCTTCGCGCCCGGGTAGAAGGACAGCGTCACGTCGTCGAGGATCACCTTGTCCCCGACGGCCTTGCGCACCTTCTGCATCACGTACACGAACTCAGCCATGCGGGCCAGCCTAGTGACGCCCCGCCTCGGCCGGTGTCCTCAGATCCGTGGGGGACCTGCGCTATGCGGCCTCGGGCAGCGCCTCGGGGGTCGCGGGTGGGCGACGGTCCGACAAGGCCTCCTCGGGCCGCGCCGGCTCAGGTCGGTGGGCGGTCGCCGGCCACCGTGACAGGTCGAGCCCGACGTGGCTGGCGTCGACCGTGAGCTTGTCCACCTTCGTCACCTCGCCGGTCGCCTCGTCGAGCCGGTCCCAGATCCGGTTGTAGAGCTTGCCGGACACGGTCACGGAGTCGCCCTTCGTCACGGACGCGGACACGTTGTCGGCGAGGCGGTTCCAGCACACAACGTCGTACCAGAGCGTGCCACCGTCCTCCCACTCGTCGCCCTTGCGGATGCGGGGCGTCGTGGCGACCCGGATGTCGACGACGTGCGCGCCGTTCGGCGTGACGCGCAGCTTGGGCTCGAAAGCCACGTTGCCGGTGAAGCTGATGGTCGGTTCGTTCACGGTCCCTCCACGGTCCTGCCCGGCACCGTCGTCCGGGTCGGTCACCACGCTGGTCCCTGGCGTTCACGCTGGAGCGGTCGGCGGCGACCTTGGGGACACGCCGGAGGGCTGTGGACGGTTGCGGACGGCCCCGACCCGTTCCCCGTGCGACGGTGGGTGGGCTCCGCTGGGGGGAGGTGCACCGATGGACCGACGGCAGCTGCTGTCGCTGCTTGCGGTGGGCACCCTGGCCGCCTGCGCGCGGCCGCTCACCAGGACGGGCCTGGCACCAGGCCCGGTCCCCCAACCCGCGCCCGAGCCGCTCGAGGGCAGGCCGATCTCGCTCGGCGTCCGGCCGACCGCGAGCGCCCAGCCGGTCGAGAGCAGCGCCCAACCGACGTACCCGGCCGTGCTCGAGCCGGAGATCACGGCCGGTCCGCCGGTGCTGGTGACCCAGCTGCCGGAGGCGGCCCGGCTGGCGGACTACGTGGCGCTCACCATCGACGACGGGTTCAACCCGGAGACCGTCGCGGCGTACGTGGAGTTCGCGACCGCCACCGGCATCCACCTGACCTTCAACCCGAACGGCGTCTACGGGCACATCTGGGCGCCGCACGCCGACGCGCTGCGGCCGCTCATCGAGGCGGGGCAGGTGCAGATCGGCAACCACACGTTCAGCCACAAGGACGTGAAGCGGCTGTCCGACGTCAGGATCGAGGAGGAGCTGCAGCGCAACGAGGACTGGGTCCACGAGACGTTCGGGACGACGACCCGGCCGTGGTTCCGCCCGCCCTTCGGCTTCCGGGATGCGCGCACCGATGACACCGTGGCGGCCCTCGGCTGGACCAACGTGCTGCTGTGGAACGGCAGCTTCGGCGACAGCGCCGTCCTCACGAGGTCGGTGCTGTTGGAGCAGGCCCGGAAGTGGTTGCGGCCGGGCACGATCATGCTCGGCCACGCGAACCACCCGACGGTGACGCACCTCTACCCGCAGATCGTCGAGCTCCTCACCGAGCGCGGCCTCACGCCGACAACGCTGACGGAAGCCTTCAGCCTGGCGTAGCGACGTCACACCGCCCTGCGAGGCTGATCCCCATGCTGCTCGCCGAGCTCGCCGCCACCTCGCAGGCCGTGGCGGCGACCTCGAAGCGGACCGAGAAGCTCGGGCTGCTCGCCGCGCGGCTGCGGGAAGCAGCGCCCGACGAGGCGGCAGTGGTGGCGTCGTACCTGTCCGGGGAGCTCCGCCAGCGCCGCACCGGCGTCGGCTGGCGCTCCCTGCAGGGACTGCCTGCGCCGGCCACTGCCGCGACGCTCACCGTGATCGAGGTGGACGCGGCCTTCGCGGCGATGGCGGCGCTGTCCGGCCCGGGATCCACTGCCGCCCGCGCCACGCTGCTCGAGGACCTGTGGTCCCGGGCTACCGCGGCGGAGCAGCGGATGCTGGCCGGCCTCGTCAGCGGCGAGCTGCGGCAAGGGGCATCGGTGGGCCTGCTGACGGACGCCGTCGCCCGAGCGGCGGACCTCCCGTTGGCCTTGGTACGACGAGCGCTGACCCTTTCCGGTTCGCTGACCGAGGTCGCCGCCGCGGCCCTGACCGGACAGTCGCTCGAGGACTTCGCGCTGGTCGTCGGGCGCGGGCTGTCTCCCATGCTGGCGGCGACGGCGACCGACCTCGACGACGCGCTGTCGCGGATGACGATGCCGGTGGCCGTCGACTGGAAGCTCGACGGTGTGCGCGTGCAGGTGCACCGCACCGGGGCCGAGGTCCGCGTCCTGAGCAGGTCCCTCGACGACCTGACCACCCGGATGCCGGAGCTCGTCGCAGCCGCGCTGTCGCTGCCCGTCGCCTCCGTGGTGCTCGACGGCGAGGCGCTCGTCGTCGACGGCGAGGGCCGACCGCTGCCGTTCCAGGTCACCGCCTCCCGGGCGATGTCCGTCGTGGGCGCTGGCCTCGCGCCGTGGTGGTTCGACGTGCTGCACCTCGACGGTCGCGACCTCCTCGACGAGCCGCTGTCCGTGCGGGACGCGGTGCTCACCGAGCTGGTCCCGTCGTCGCAGCGGGTCCCGCGGCTCATCACCTCGTCGGCCGCAGCCGCCCACGCCTTCGCGACCGACGCGCTGGCGAAGGGCCACGAGGGCGTGGTCGTGAAGGCGGTGGACGCCCCCTACGAAGCCGGCCGCCGAGGCGGGTCGTGGCTGAAGGTCAAGCCCCGGCACACCCTCGACCTCGTCGTGCTCGCCGTCGAGCACGGCCACGGCCGGCGACGGGAGTGGTTGTCCAACCTGCACCTCGGTGCCCGGCACGGCGACGGCTTCGTGATGCTCGGCAAGACGTTCAAGGGGCTGACCGACGAGCTGCTGCGCTGGCAGACCGCGCGGTTCCGCGAGCTCGAGGTCGAGGACGACGGCTGGGTCGTGACGGTCCGGCCCGAGCAGGTCGTCGAGGTCGCGTTCGACGGGGTGCAGACCTCGACCCGCTATCCGGGCGGCGTGGCCCTGCGGTTCGCGCGGGTGCTGCGCTACCGCGACGACAAGACGGCCGCGGAGGCCGACACCCTCGACGATGTGCTGCGGCTCAGGACCTGACGGGCACCCGATCGGCGGGTTGGGGTCGATACCGTGGAAGTCAGGCACCCGTAGCTCAGCCGGATAGAGCAACCGCCTTCTAAGCGGTCGGTCGCAGGTTCAAGTCCTGCCGGGTGCGCCGATTTCTTGGTGGGGCCTGGTGGCCTGCCGGTGGGCTGATAGTCCTTGCGTGGATGATCAGGTCGCGCAGGATCTCGCCGCTCGCGGTGTCGACGACGGTGACGTGCAGGTCCTGGACGAGCAGGGTGACGTCGGTTCGGCCGTAGGTTCGCCCTACGCCGATGTGGTGGAGTTGGCGGCGAGGCGCAGGGTGACGCTGCCGGCCTCGTCGACGGTGTCGACCTTGTCGCGGCGGACGCGGTCGTGGGTGTCGGTGCGGCGGTCGCTGTCTGGGCTGGCCTTGGGCCGGGTCATTGTGATTCTAAGTTTTCCGAAATATACTTCGGAAGTGGCCGAAACAGCACCCACGGAGTTGGACGGCCTACTACGCGCACTGGCCAGCCCTCACCGCCGTCAAATCGTTCAGGAGTGCTGGTCGGTCGAACGCACCGCTGGTGAGTTAGCCGAACGGGTCCGGCTGGCCCCGGCGAGCACCTCGGAGCACCTAAAGGTGCTGCGCAAGCACGGAATGGTCGACCTGACCGCGAGCGGCACCTTCCGCCTCTACCGAGCCCGCCGGGAAACGCTGCGGAGGCTCATAGAACTGCTCGATGCAACGTTCCCTCTGGAGGAAACATGACCGACAACGCGATCGTCCACTTCGACATCAGCGGCCCGAACGAGCACGCCGTCCAACAGTTCTACGGTCGTCTTCTCGGTTGGGCTGTTGCCCCACAGGGTCCCGGCTACGCGCTCGTCGAGACGCCTACCGGCCTACGTGGCTCGTTGGTCGACGCAGTTGCGCCGCAGGTCACCTTGGGCGTCGCTGTCGCTGACCTCGACTCTTCCGTCGCCGAGGCCGAGCGGCTCGGTGGTTCCGTGGTGATGCCGCCCACCGACAACGGCTGGGTGGTCAAGGCTCAGGTGACCGATCCAGCAGGCAATGTCCTCACTCTGATCCAGCAGTAGTGTCGCCCGGCCGATCGGAGTCGGCGACCTGGTTCCTGCAGACCAGCTCTCGCGGCCATCGGAACGCCTTGAACCTGCGACGCCGCTATGTTGCGTCGCCGTAATCAGTGGTCGCGTCCCTGAGAGTGGTGTAACTCGTCGCGTTGTTCGCTGCGAGTGAGAGCAACTATGGCGTAGCCGCTAGGCGCCTCCTTGGGGTCTTGGCCGGAGTGGTCTTCTTGGCTTCGAGGACAGTCGGCGGGGGCGGGGTGAGTACCCGCATGGAGCCCTCGGACAGGTAGCGGCGGTCGCTGTCTCACCACTCGTCGTGGGCCTCGATGAGGACGCAGGCCGCGAGCCTGAGCAAGGCGGACGGGGCGCTTCGCCGCCCGGCCGATGGAGCCAGGTTGACGCCGGCGGTGCGTGCCCTGTACTTTCCGTATCGGTTTATTAGCCGGTAGGGAAAGTGGGCGGCGAAGGGATCCATGACAGCGACCAGCACGACCGACGAGGAGCGGCTCAGCGAGACGTTCTCCGCGCTGGCCAACTCAACGCGGCGGGCGATCCTGGCCCGCCTCGCCGAGGGTGCGGCGACGGTCAACGAACTCGCCGCGCCGTTCGAGCTGACCCTTCCCGCTGTCTCCAAGCACATCAAGGTTCTCCAACGCGCCGGGCTTGTCGTTCGGGGCCTGCACGCGCAGTACCGACCGTGCGCCCTCGACGCTGCACCACTGCAGGAAGTCGCGACCTGGGCCGAGCAGTACCGACCGGTCTGGGAAGCCCGCTTCGACCGGATGGACGACTACCTCAGACAGCTGCAATCACAACCAAGGGCAGGAGAACACGATGGGTGACGACCACGGCTCACAGGACGCAGTGGTGATCGAGCGAATCCTCGATGCGCCCGTGCGTCTCATCTGGCAGGTGTGGACCGACCCGGAACATTTCAAGGCCTGGTACGGCCCAGCCGGCGCCAGCATCCCCGTCGCGAGGATGGACGTACGGGTCGGCGGAACCCGGCTCGTATGCATGGAAGTTCAGTCCCCGAACGGCCCGATGCAGATGTGCTTCACGGGCGAGTACCGCGAGGTCGTCGAGAACGCGCGACTGGTCTACACCGAAGCCATGTCCGACGAGTCAGGCAACGTGCTATCCCCGTCGGACCTGGGCATGCCGCAAGGACATCCAACGACGACCGAGGTGCGCGTCGTCTTCGAGGACCTCGCTGGCCGCACCAGAATGGTCCTCACCCATGTAGGGGTTCCCAGCGACTCCGCGGGCGCGGCCGGATGGACGATGGCACTCGACAAGCTCGCCGCCCACGTCGCAGCAATGTGACCTGCAACCGGCACCGCTCAACGTCGTCGAGGGACCGCGATGGCTGCGCGGAGAACAGAGGTCCCGTGGGGCGTCATCGGGTGTGATGTCTCGGGACATCGGAATGGTCCTGGCGGTAGGCGCGCAGCGTCACGCACCGGTACCGGGCCAAGAAGCTGGCGGCGGCATAGCTCGCCTGGTCCCACTTCTCCCGCGACGGCAGCGCCGTCACTGGCGCCACCACGCAGCCTGAACACTCAATCCGATCAGCGGCCGCTCGCACTGGCCGACGAACGCTTTACCGGAGTGGCATTTCGCCGAAATCATCGTGATACGGACGTTTCGGACACTTCTTGCACCAGCAGAAGGAGTTCGTCCATGTCGCGACGCCGTGTGCGCTCAGCCGCCCTCGCCGCCGGTGCCCTGACGGTGTTCGGCGTCCTGCACGCCGCGGCGTCGCCCTCGCCCCCCTCGATCCGCCTCAAGGTGGGGGCCGACGCGTTCTGGAACGGCGCCTACGTGCAATCGGCGGCCACCGGCCTGGTGGGATCGGCAGCCTGCGCTGTGGAGTCGTGCTACAGCTACCCCATCCAGGTCGGGGCGGGCGGCTCGCTGCTGCGCGTCGCCATCGACACACCGGACCGAGCCAACGAGTTCGAGCTCGACCTGCTCGACCCGAGCGGCAAGCAGGTCACCAGCGCGGCCGACACGACGCAGAGCCAGTTCGACATGGAGGTCTACGCCCAGCACCCGGTAGCGGGGACGTGGACCGCGCGGGTCGTGCCGCAGTACGTGACGAACGCCGGCTTCCGACTGCGCGCCAAGCTCGAGGGCAAGCCGACCACCTATGCCAAGAAGACGGAGTTGCTCCCGAACCTCGAGGTGACCCCTCCGTACGAGTTCACGTTCGTGGCCCCGGCCAACCCTGCCAACGTCTACGCGCCCGACAGCGCCAACCCGCCGCTGTCCGTCCTGGGCATCGCGCCGTTGTCCTGCACCCCGGACGAGACCATCGGGCTCGGACCGTCGTTCGCCCCGAGTACGAAGCACGTCACGCGCTGCCTGCGGTTCACGACGGGCCCGCGCGACGCCGGGCCCGGCCCGTTCGTCATCGCCTACAACCCGTCGTCCGCGCAGTTCGGCGTGCTCAACTCCGGCCAGGCCTACCAGCGCGTCTACTACAGCGACGGCACCTCCTACCTCCGCAAGGCCGGGGAGTTCCAGTTCCACGCCGTGCACGGGCACTACCACTACAACGGCTTCCTCAACTTCCAGCTCTACCGAGTCGGAGCCAGCCACAGCCTGACTCCGGCCGGCTCCGGCAACAAGGTCGGTCTCTGCCCGGCCGACGAGCTGTTCGCCGACTGGCACGTGTTCAACCAGCAAGAGACGACCACCTTCACCGCCAACTGCGGCTACAGCACGGGCGAGGCGAGCCTGGGGCTCAACGTCGGCTGGGGCGACGTGTACCGCTGGCAGCGGCCCGGCCAGTACGTCGACTTCTCGGGTGACGGCGACGGCGTCTACCTGCTGCGCGTGACGGTCAACGCCTCGCACCTCGTCAAGACCGTGCCGAACGATGTCAACACCGGCTACGCCTACCTTCGCATCATCGGCAGCAAGGTCGACATCCTCGAGCGAGGTCAGGGCGACAGTCCGTGGGACACGCGCAAGCGGGTCTTCAACGACCAATGACCTCTCAGCTGAAGGGCCGTCTCTCGATCTGGAAAGTCGAGGGCGAGACCTCGAAGATGCGCCCCGGCTGAGCAGGGGCGACGAGCCATCACGTCGAAGACAGGCACCATGAAGGTGCCCGGTCTGACCTGGTGGCGACGCCGCCGTTGGGAACTCGCGCAACAGCAGCTCTTGGCCGGCATGTCCGGTGACGTCCAGCTCGAAGTCCTCGCCCAGGAGCAGCCGCTGTTTGCGGGCGCAGCGAACGAGCACCGATTCCTGCGCTCGCTATCCAGGGCGCGGACAACGACGACGTGGCGTGGCGACTGACCGACTGGTCGTTGCCGCTGAGCGCGCGACAGCAGGCGACCACGCCTGAGGGCCCCGTGGATCAGCTACTCATCGGGCACCCACACCTCGGCTCGTACCCTTCAATCCGTGCCGACAGCTCTCGCGACGCCGGTGCGAGCAATGTCATGGTCAACTGCTCGGCGAGGTAGCGGCCCCGGCCCAGATGGGGGTGGGAGTCACCGAGTCCGGTAGAGCTCCGCCCGGGTTGCCGCAAGTGCGGTGAGCGTCAGAGTGTCGCCGGCCGGCCCGCCCAGGCAATAGGCGACGCCGATGGGCAGGCTGACCGCTGAGAGGCCAGGAAGCGTGATCCGCACTCGGGTTGAGACTGGGCCGAAGCCTCCGTCGCACCGGTACTTGTCGACCGCGAACACGGCGGTTCCGCCCGGTCGCAGCGTGACGGGGTGCGGCCCAGGGTCGAAATAACCCATACCGGAGCCGTGCAGGATCTTGAACGGTACAAGTTTCGACCCCGCGGTGAATCTGAGTGCTGCATAGCCACTCAGGACGCAGTTGCCTTCGCCGGTGTTCGCCACGTAGAAGCCGAAGGATGAGTCACCGGTGTAGCCGACATGGAAGTTGCGTGGGCGCACGATGGTGAGGTCGGTGCCCTTGCAGGGAACGTGCACGGTCGGAGCCGCAGGCAGTTGCTCCTGCACTCCCTCAGCGAACAGCTGACTCAGCGTCCCGCGGATGGACCTCGTGACCACCAAGACTCCATGGCTCCAGCGCTTCGGAAGCGGCGAAAGGACGGCGGTCCACGTCCTATCCGAGGCCGTCATTGCCGGAGCCGTCGCCAACACTCGCCCCGTGAGCGAGCGCAGTGAGACCTGCAGAGGTGTGAACGCCAGGTGTGCACTGCCGCTCACAATGGCTGGGTCACTCAGGGACGACTCGTCCGAGATCTGGATGTCGGGGGTGTAGGCCCCTGCGGCGGAATACACGGTGGAGGGTTCGTCTCGCTCGGCTGCCAGCACGACGCCGCCGACGTGGCGCCCACCGACGTGGCGCCGTTGGTGCACGCGGCGACACAGTGGGCGACTCCATGAACGTCGGAGAGTCCCAGCACTTGCCGCGCGAAGTGCTCCGCCACCGCCACCCTGCTGGTCGCCCACGGGATCGTCGAGGGATGAGCCCGGTACGCCTGGAGATCGCGCTCGCTCGCGATGGGCCAGGTTGCGGGCTGGAAGGGCTCCGCGATGAACGCAGGTGCAGTTGT
>JAWWOJ010000047.1:0-4122 GCA_033851885.1 Frankiales bacterium
GGCTACCGCGGCCTGCCGGCGTCGATGCACCTGACCCTGACCGCGTCGAGCGAAGCGGTCGTGGACGACCTGCTCGTCGACCTCGCCGTCGCGGTCGAGGCGTCCCGAGGCGTCACCGTCGGCGACCCGGCGCTGCTCGCCGCGGTGCACGACCTCGACCCCGACAGTCTCGGCGACGACGTGCTCGGCACTCTGCTCCCGCTGGCCGGCATCGAGCCCGGCGCCGGCCTGCCGGAGCGGATGGCCGCGATCAACACCCTGCTCGAGAAGATGCCGATGCGGCTGCGCGAGCGGCTGCTGGTGGAGTTCCTCGGTTTGCTGTTCACCCCGAAGCCCGATGCTGAGTAGCCGCGACCGGCTGCTGGCGGGCCTGTTCGCCCTCCAGCTGATCGCCCTCGTCGTCTTCGGGAGCCTGCTGCTCCAGGGCACCCACTTCACGAGCACCCAGACCACCAAGACCGTGTACGTCAACGGCGCCGGCGGTGCGGTGCCGACCGGTGTCCCGAGCGCACTGACCACGCAGGGCTCCGCGGGCACCCAGGGCAGCACCACGACGTCGGTCGTCCGCGGTGCGACGCAGGCACCGGTGGCCGCGGACAACTCCGGAGCGGGCACCGTCAAGAAGGGCGCAGTCATCAAGGTCGGCGCCATCGTGAGCCAGACGGGCGCCATCAACTTCGGCGCGAGCGCCCAGGGCACCAAGGCCTACATCGACATGGTGAACAGCCAGGGCGGCGTCAACGGCCACAGGATCGAGCTGGACCTGCGCGACGACCAGCTCAGCGGCGTGCGCGGCAAGTCGCAGGCGCAGGCCCTGGTGAGCGAGGGCGCCTTCTGCTTCATGGGCTGGCAGGCGCCGCTGACGGAGGCCGACATCACGCCGTTCCTGGCCCAGAACCAGATCCCGCTCGTCGGCAGCTACGGCGTCGGCGCGGAGTACCACTCGCCCTGGTCCTATGCGTTCCAGTCGCACCATTACGGCTACGAGATGGGCCGCTTCCTGGGGCTGGAGAGCAAGGTCACCCACCCCGGCGTCATCTTCATCTCCAACAGCTCCTCGGCCGTCAACTCCGCACAGGTCCGGGCCTTCACGGCGGGCGTCGCGTCGACCGGCAAGACGCTGGCCAGCGGCGACATCCGGCAGGTCGACGTGACTCAGGCCTCCTACGACGACGTGGTGACGCAGTTCCGCCTCAACGGTGTCAACGGCCTCGCCACGCTCATCGACCAGACCGCCTACAACCGCCTGCAGCAGGCCTTCGACCGGCAGAACTACCACCCGGTGCACGTCGCCGACCCACTGTTCACCGACCCCACGGTCGTGCAGTCGTCGTCGACCGACGGGACGCTGGTGGCCAGCGACTTCGCCACGATCGACCAGGGCGGCCCCGAGGTGCAGGAGTACGTCCGCACCGTGAAGGCGAAGTTCGGGTCGAGCGCGCAGATCAGCTACATCGGCCAGGGTGGTTGGCTCAGCGCGAAGATCTTCGTCGAGGCGCTCCGACGCATGGGGGACACCATCACGCGCGACAACCTGCTGAAGGTCATGAACAGCCTGCCGTCCGGCGTCGGCGGCCAGTTCACCCCGCAGGGGCTGCACTTCGGGCCGACCCAGGAGCACGACCCCAACCAGTGCCTGCAGCTGAGCAAGGTCGCGAGCGGGCGGCTCTCCCCGTACAAGCCCTTCAGCTGTGACACGAGGAGCTTCGACTCATGAAGCTCTACCTCTCCCTCGCGCTCTCCGGCCTGCCGATCGGGGCGATGTACGCGCTGTCCGCGATGGGCATCGTGATCGTGTTCAAGACCTCGAAGGTCTTCAACTTCGCCGCGGGCGCCATCGGCCTCGCGTGCGCGTACTTCGCCAGCACGCTGCACCACCACGGGATGCCGACGCTGCTCGCTGTCGCCTGCGCGGTTGTGCTCGGCGCGGCGATCGGCGTGCTGATGGAGCTCACGGTGCGTCCGGCGAAGGGCGCATTGACGGGCACGATCGTGACGCTCGGGTGGCTGCTCGTGCTGCAGGGCCTGGTGGGCTTCATCTACGGCACCCAGGTCGCCACCAACCAGCCCGTGCAGGTCGTGAGCGACGGCAACTTCGTCGACTGGGGCGGCGTGCTGCTCTACAGCAACCAGCAGGTCCTGCTGCTGCTCGTCGCCGCCGTCCTCGCCGCCGGGCTCGCGGTCTTCTTCAACGCCACGGCGCTGGGTACGGCGACCCGTGCCGTCTCCGAGTCACCCGACGCCGCCCGGCTGCTCGGCATCGGCGTCAACCGGGTCAACCTTGTCGCATGGGCGCTCGGTGGTGCGGTCAGTGGGCTCGCCGGCGTGCTGGTCGCGCCGTTGCTCGGTGGGCTCGACACCACGAAGCTCGTCGTGTTCACCGTCCAGGCGCTCGCCGCGGCCCTGGTCGGACGGCTGTCGTCGCTGCCGCTGACCTTCGCCGGCGGCGTGACGCTCGGCCTGCTGCAGCCGATGGCGGCGCGTGCGCTGCAGCAGTTCGACGGCATCAAGGGCACGCAGGAGCTGACGGCTTTCGCGGTGGTGCTGCTGTCGCTGCTGTTCATGCGAAAGACCGGACGACGCGACGTCGGCGGCGGCCTGCTGCCCGCGCCGCTGCAGCCGCTGCCGCGCGGGCGGACGGCACTGGCCGCGGCTGCCGGTGTCGCCCTCGTCGTGCTGGTGGCCCCGCTGATCGTCGACGACCGCGGCAACGTCTCGCACTACAACCTCAGCCAGGTCGCCATCTGGGGCCTGGCCACCCTCTCGCTGGTGCTCCTCGTCGGGGTCGTCGGGCAGGTCTCGGTGTGCCAGGCGGTGTTCATGGGCTGCGGCGCCTACGGCACCGGGATCGCCATGGGTCACGGCGCGCCGTTCCTGCTGGCCATCTTCATCGGCGCCGCGCTCGCCGCCGGGGTGGCGGCCCTGGTCGGTCTGCCGGCGCTGCGCCTCGAACCGCTCGAGCTCGCCATCGCCACGCTGTCACTGTCGTTCACGGCCGACCGCTTCCTCTATGCGTGGCCGCCGCTCGCCTCGAACGACGGCAACCGCCCTGTCACCCGGCCGGGCTTCGCCAGCGTCGACCCGGGACATGTCGCCGACGGCCAACGGGCCTACGCCTGGCTGGTGCTCGGCATCTTCGTCGTGGCCTGCTTCGCGGTCGCGAGCCTGCGGCGGGCGCGCACCGGGGCGGCCCTCACAGCGCTGCGCAGCTCGGAGCCCGCGACCGCGGCGATGGGCTTCTCGGTGGTGTCGGTGAAGCTCCGCGGGTTCGCCGCCTCAGGGTTCGTCGCGGGTCTCGCCGGTGCGTTGTACGCAGGGCTCGTCCAGGGCGCCTCCGGGGCAGCCTTCGACTTCACGCGGTCGATCACCCTGCTCGCCTACGCCGTCATCATCGGCGTCGGGAGCGTCCCTGGTGCGGTGCTCGGCGGGATGATCGTCACCCTGACCACGCTCGACTTCGGCAGCACGGGTGACGTCGCGAACGGCTCGCAGGTGTCGCTCACGACCTTCTTCACCGGCGCGATCCTGATCGGGATCCTCGCGCTGACCCCGGAGGGCGTCACCGGGTTCCTCAGCAGGACCGTCCGCAGCCAACCTGAGCTGGTGGCAGCAGCATGACGGCGATCCTCGAGCTCCGTGACGTCGGCGTCCGGTTCGGCGCCTTCAACGCCGTCGACGGCGTCTCCCTCACCGTCAACGCCGGCGAGGTCGTCGGTCTCATCGGGCCCAACGGTGCCGGCAAGACGGTGACGTTCAACGTCATCACCGGGCTCCAACCCGCGACCCGCGGCCAGGTGCTGCTCAACGGTGCCGACGTCACCCGGCAGCCGGCCCACGTCCGCACCGCGATGGGGCTCTCGCGCACCTTCCAGGTCGTGCAGCTGTTCTCCGGCATGAGCGTGCTGCAGAACCTCATGGTCGCCGCCCACCGGCACACCCACGCGGGGGTCGTCGTGGACGCACTGCGGCTGCCGGGCCGGGGGCGCGCGCTGCGTCAGGCCGAGGAGCGTGCCCGCGCGGTGCTCGCCTTCCTGGACCTCTCGCATCTCGCGGACGTCGAGGTGACCACGCTGCCCGTCGGGCAGGCGCGGCTGGTCGAGCTCGCCCGCGCGCTGTGCCTCA
>JAWWOJ010000050.1:0-3997 GCA_033851885.1 Frankiales bacterium
TGGGGAGGAGTGCCTCGATCACCTGGATCTTGTCGCTCACCTTGGAGCCACCGAGCACCACGACATAGGGCCGGTCGGGGTCCTTCTCGAGCCGCTCGAGGACCTCGACCTCGGCCGCCACCAGCGGGCCCGCGGCGTGCGGGAGGCGCTGCGCGACGTCGTACACGCTGGCGTGCTTGCGATGGACCGCTCCGAAGGCGTCGTCTACATAGAGGTCGGCGAGTGCGGCCAGCCGGTCGGCGAACGCACCGCGCTCGGCGTCGTCCTTGGAGGTCTCGGCCGCCTCGAAGCGGACGTTCTCCAGCAGCACCACGCCGCCGTCGCGCAGCTCCTCGACCGACGACCGGGCGTCGGGCCCGACGACGTCGCGCGCGAGCCGCACCGGCCGGCCGAGCAGCTCCTCGAGACGCCTGCCGACCGGGGCAAGGGAGTACGCGGGGTCGGGCGCGCCCTTCGGACGTCCCAGGTGCGCGGTCACGACCACCTTGGCGCCCTGCTCCGCGAGCGAGCGGATGAGCGGCAGCGAGGCCCGGATCCGGCCGTCGTCCGTGATGGCGCCGTCCTCGAGCGGGACGTTGAGGTCAGAGCGGACCAGGACGCGCTTTCCCTTGACCTGCAGGTCTTCTGCGAGCCTCACAGGCCCTGGCCGACGAGGCGGACCAGGTCGACCAGGCGGTTGGAGTAGCCCCACTCGTTGTCGTACCAGCCGACGACCTTGACCTGGTTGCCGATGACCTTGGTCAGGCCGGAGTCGAAGATGCAGGACGACGGGTCGGTGACGATGTCGCTGGAGACGATCGGATCCTCGGTGTACTTCAGGTAGCCCTTCAACAGGCCCTCGGCCGCGGCCTTGACGGCAGCGTTGACCTCCTCGACGGACGTCTCCCGCCCCACCTCGACCGTGAGGTCGGTCGCCGAGCCGGTGGGGATCGGCACCCGGAGCGCGAAGCCGTCCAGCTTGCCCTTGAGGTTCGGGAGGACGAGGCCGATCGCCTTGGCCGCCCCGGTGCTGGTCGGGACGATGTTGATGGCGGCGGCACGCGCGCGACGGAGGTCGGCGTGCGGGCCGTCCTGGAGGTTCTGGTCCTGCGTGTAGGCGTGGACGGTCGTCATGAGGCCCTTGACGATGCCGAACTCGTCGTCGATCGCCTTGGCCATCGGCGCGAGGCAGTTCGTGGTGCAGCTGGCGTTGCTGATGATGTGGTGCGCCGCCGGGTCGTACTTGTCGTCGTTGACGCCCATGACCACCGTGAGGTCCTCGTTGGAGGCCGGTGCGGAGATGATGACCTTCTTGGCACCGCCGGCGAGGTGGGCCTTGGCCTTCTCGCCGTTCGTGAAGAAGCCGGTCGACTCGATGACGACGTCCGCGCCGACCTCGCTCCAGGGCAGGTTCGCCGGGTCGCGCTCCTCGAAGGCGCGGAAGGTCTTGTCACCGACGGTGATCGAGTCACCGGTGTAGGAGACGTCCTCGAGGCGGCCGAGGATCGAGTCGTACTTCAGCAGGTGGGCGAGCGTCTTGTTGTCCGTGAGGTCGTTGGCTCCCACGATCTCGACATCGGCGCCGCTGGCGAGCACGGCCCGGAAGAAGTTACGGCCGATGCGGCCGAAGCCGTTGATGCCAACTCGGACGGTCACGGTTGCTCCTCGGTTGCAGATCGCAGTGGGTCGAGGCTACCCAGCGCGCGGCCGCCCACCGTCGCCCGGGTCTGTGGTCCGCGTCACCGCCGCTGTCAGATGTCCTGCAGGTTTCTCAGGAACCGCCGCAGGACTCCGGGTCGCCGGGGCGAATCCTCACGCCGTGCCCGACACCCGGCAGGTCACGCGCGCTGCGCGCTTCCCACGCACGCGCTTCCCCGCCATCGCGCGCCGGCCGTTCCTGCTCTACGGGCAGGCCCGGGCCGGCGGCAACCTGCTCGGGTCGCTGCTCGCGAGCCACCCGTCGGTGCACCTGGCGCCGGAGCTGCTCGCGGCACCGGGTCGACGTCCGGAGCGGGCGCTCGAGCGGGAGCGCCGCCGGCACCGCGGCCGGCACGTCGGGGTGCGCATGGAGGCCGACCACCTGCTGGGCCACGGGCTGACGCCGGCGAGCTGGCTGGCGCAAGCGTCGGCGCGCGGGTGGCTCGTCGTGCACGTCGAGCGGCGCGACACGCTGCGGCACGTGCTGGCGAGCATGCGCCGCCCGTTGTTCGCCGTCGACCCTGCGCAGCTGCTGGCCGACATGGAGCACCGCGCCGGCCTGTGCCACGCCGAGCGGGCCGACCTGCGCGGGGTCGAGCACCTCACGGTCTGCTATGAGGACGACGTGCTGCCGGCGGGCGACGCCTGGCAACGGGTGACCGATCGGGTCTTCGCGGCCCTCGGCCTGGCGAGTGTGCCGGTGAGCACGCGGGTGCGGCACGTCGCCGACCTCCCGCTGAGCTCGCTCATCGGCAACCCGGACGAGGTCACCCGCGCGCTGCAGGGCACCTGCTTCGCTCATCTCGCCAGCCGCTCAGAGCTCGACCGGGACCTCCCGGCGAGCTGACTCCCGCAGCGCGCTGAGTGCCCGCTCGACGGCTTGCAGGTCGCCGAGGCCGGCCGGCGCCGGCGCGGGCAGCGGCTCGGTCACGACGGCCTCGCGCAGCCAGGTCGCGCAGGCCAGCAGCCCCGCAGACGTCCCGGGCGGGACGGTGGCCGGCATCCGGGCCGTCGCGACCGGCACCTCGGGCCCCCCGACCCACCGGGCGCCGAGCGGCCCCGCCTCCCACCGCGCCGTCGCGAACGACAGCCGCACCACCGGCGGCGCGTGCTCGTGGCTGACCAGGGTCGTCGCTCCGGACTCGTGCAGCAGGGACCACGCCACGGGCACACCGGGGGCGAGCTCGGTCGCCGGCAGCCGCGCGGGTGCCGCGGTCACGCCCACCACGTCGCCGCACCACAGCCGGCTGAGGTCGATCAGCTCGGCGGCCGCCACCTGGCCCCGCGGCCAGCCCCGGACGGTGCACTGGAGCGGCGGTCCCTCGACGAGGGACAGCGCGCCGCTCGTCGTACCCGCCCAGGACTCCCAGCGCTGGAGCAGCCCGACGGCGAGGAGGGCGTCCGGCGCGGTGTCGCGGACGACCCGCAGCAGCTCGGCGTCCAGCGGTGCCGGACTGGGCAGCAGGACAGCGAGACCCGCCGCCACCAGGTCCGGCAGGTGCCCTGCGAGCAGCGGGTCGGCACCGCTCAGCGCAACGGCGTCGAGCCCGTCCTGGAGCAGCTCATCGACGGTGGCGTACGACGGGACGTCGCCGGGATCGTCATAGGGCTGCAGCTGGAGCGCGCCGCTGACCCGCCACCCGGCAGCGCGCAGGACCTGGCCGTCGAGGGCGTCACCGACGAGCGCGACCCTGGGGCTGTCAGGGCGCAAGCATCTCGGCCGTGACCGCGGCCTCGGTGTCCGGGATGCCGAGCTCGCCGGCGTGCTTGTCGGCCATCGCGAGCAGCCGGCGGATCCGCCCGGCGACGGCGTCCTTGGTCATGGCCGGCTCGGCGAGGGCTCCGAGCTCCTCGAGCGAGGCATTCGAGTGCTCGAGCCGCAGCCGTCCGGCCGCGAGCAGGTGCTCAGGCGCGTCCTCCCCGAGGATCTCCAGGGCACGCGCGACCCGGGCACCGGCGGCGACGGCCGCCCGCGCCGACCGGCGCAGGTTGGCGTCGTCGAAGTTGGCGAGGCGGTTGGCCGTGGCCCGGACCTCGCGGCGCATCCGGCGGTCCTCCCAGGCGATGAGCGCCTCGTGCGCACCGAGCCGGGTGAGCAGGACGGCGATCGCGTCGCCGTCGCGGACGACCACCCGGTCGACGCCACGAACCTCGCGAGCCTTCGCCTGCACCCCGAGCCGACGCGCCGCCCCGACGAGTGCCAGGGCCGCCTCGGGTCCGGGGCAGGAGATCTCCAGCGAGCTCGACCGGCCCGGTTCGGTCAGCGAGCCGTGCGCCAGAAAGGCCCCGCGCCAGGCAGCCGCCGCGTCGCAGAGCCCGC
>JAWWOJ010000052.1:0-10579 GCA_033851885.1 Frankiales bacterium
GCCGCTGGAGGACTACTTGCCCTCAGAACAGGTAGGAGCGCAGGTTTCACGTCTCAGCCTGCTTCGCCGCGGACCGTGACGGCGCCGAGCGACGGGCTCCACGCCTCGGCGAGCCGGTCTACGCCACCGGGCAAGGATCAACATGGTTGCCAGCTCGGCAGGCCGGTCCCCGACTCGGGAGTACACGGTCCGGCCCGTCCGAAGGCGCAGGTCGGCGGTAAGCACGCTGGCTGTGCCAAGTCCGGTTCGCGCCAGCACGCGACCGTCAGCCGTGATCGCGGCGGTGTAGCCCGTCGGCGCCACCTGTATCAGGTCTCGTTGGTTCTCCACGGCGCGCAGCCGCGCCGCAGCGAGCTCCTGCGCCGGTACCTGATCCGTCGCGAACGACGACGCGTTCGTGGGGACCACCAGGACCGTGGCGCCGGCGCGGACGGCTGCCCGAGCTCGGGCAGGAAAGAACACCTCGTACGAGATCACGACACCGGCGCGTACCCGACCGAGCGGCACGGTTGGCCTGCCGGTGCCCGGGACGGCGTCGCGAGGAACCAGGGACAGGTCGACCAGGTGCCTCAACAGGCCACGGAACGGTACATACTCACCGAACGGCACCCGATGCACCTTGTCGTAGCGGCCGACCATCCACCCTGACCTGTCGTAGCTGACGACAGCATTCGCGAAGCCCGCCGCACCGACGTCTTCGACCACGCCGACGAGCAGCGGCAGTCCCTTCGTCCTGGCCAGGTCGCGCACCTCTCGCTCCTGAGGGCTCCCCGCGAAGCGGCCCAGGACGTCCACCACGTCCTCAGGCCACACGATCGCGTCCGTACCTGGTGAGATCCTTGCGTCGCGCGTCAGCCGATCGTGCCGAAGGAAGGCGGCGTCGGGTGAGGTGAGCGCCGCGGGGATGCCCCGCGGTCCGCCGCCCTGCACGGCCGCGACCCGCCAGCTCGATCCCGCCGCTGCGGACGACAAGGACGCGAGACTCAAGGGCAGGGTGAGCAAGGCGAGGATCGTTGCCAACGTCAGCGCGCGTCCGCGCCAGGACTTCCCAACAATGAGCTGCCACACCAGTGCTCCGGTCGCGGTGGCGGCCGCGACCACCGCCGAGGGACCCGCGGCAGTCACCCAGCCGAGCCACGGCCCGTCGACTTGTCCCAGCGATAGACCGCCCAGCGGAAAGCCGCCGAACGGGACCACGCCGCGGATGAGCTCGAGGGCGACGAGGACCGCTGGCACACCGGCGGCGGGACGGTCGCGCACCACGGGCAGCGTCAAGCCGGCGGCCAGCAGGGCCGTCGACAGCAGCACCACCAGAGCGAAGCCCACCAGGCTGAACGCGCGCACCCAGGACAACGAGAGGCCGAACCAGCCGGCGCCCGTCAGAAGACCCAGCACGAGGCGAACTCGCGCCCGACGACCGGCGAGTGCCGCGAGGAGAAGCATCGTTGCCACCGAGGCCGCCCACCAGTGCCCACCTGGCGGCAGGCTCCCCGCGAACAGACAGCCCGCCAAGCCGACAAGCAGGCCGCGCCCCGCTCCCGACACCTGCGGTGTCACGGCCCTTCACCACCGCTGAGCCGGTCTGCTCCCAGGTCGTCACTCGTACCAATCGTCATCACCACGGCTACGACGGCGGAGTCTCGCTGGTCAGCAAGGATGGATGTGCCCATGAGTGCCTGCTGCTCGCCGCCGGCTGCCAGTACGGGCGGCGATTCGGACGGCGTACGTGCTGGTCTCTCCGTATCCCGGACAGCAGAAGCCGTTCGCCGCCACCGCCTGGGGGTTGCAGCTCGAGACCGACACGGCCGCTGACGGCCGCTTGGGCCTGTTCACCGGCGCGTATGCCGGTGGGCCTCAAGGCGGCGAGCCGGGCGCCGACTGCGCCTGCGGATCGACGTTGCTGCAACCTGGAGCCGTATTGCGGGCATTGCGCTGACCGGGCCACCCGGCAGGCCCGCGCACCGCCGACGGAGCATCGCCACCGAGGAGCACAACGAGCAGTGCAGTGCGGTCGCCGACGGGTGCCTGCTCCCGCGCGCCAGAGCCGAGGGGTCGCCGGCCTGACAAGAGCACCTCTCGGCGCGGAAGCTGGCGCGTGATCACCTCTTCCAGCAACCTCATGAGCGTTCGCCCGGTTGTCACAACAATCACCCGGACACAGCCGGTGCAACGGTCACGGCTGCATGGCGGACCGCCACAAGCAGCGCGTGGACCACCAGGCGCTTGTTCGCGCTGTACTTCGGATGACAGGTGGTGAGCGTCAGCATCCGGCGCACCGGTCGGGTCCCAGGCTGGTCCGGAGTGGGGGCTACCACGGCATTCTCGGACGGGCTGACGATCTCGTGACCCGTGACGCGGTACTCGTAGCTGGTAGTTGCGACGCGGATCGCAATGATGTCACCGGCCCGGAGCAGATTGAGATCGCCGAACGGGGCGCCGTAGGTGGTCCGGTGACCGGCCACCGCGAAGTTGCCCAGCTGACCTGGCAGCGCTGTGCCGGGGTAGTGTCCCGGCGCCTTCCGAAGGTCCGCCGTCGAAGTTCCCTCGATCACGATCTCCTGATAGCCGGCACCGAGCCGGGCCACGGTCAGGATCGCGATCGGTTGACCGTCCACGGGGCTCGCCTGGGCCGTTGCGGCCTCAGCCACGCTCGGCGTGGACCACTCCTGCTGTAGCTCCCGCCCGAGGCTGTGCTGCGCCGCCCTGGCGGACAGGCCGGTGCCCCAAAGCTCGTAGCCGACATAGAGCAGCGTCAGTATCCCGGGGGTGATGAGCAGCCAACCCGTCCTGCGGGTGATCGTCGTCATCATGCCTGATACCTCGAGTCCCGAAGGGTCGGCCGATTTCGGCTTCCCTCTCATGAGATAGCCCTGGAGGTTTCGTTCCGTCAGTCGCACGGACCGGCACTGAGCCGTCTGAGCGACAACCCGTGCCGTGCAGGAACACACGGTCGGCGCCGATGAAACCTTCCCGCGTAGTTAGTGACCACAGGGGCTCGTGTCCCTTGAGGCGCGGTCGGGCGCCGCACCCGACCGCGCCGACCAGGGGACTCGTTGGATGGGAGATCCATGGATCGAGCAGAGGGTCCCGTACACCGTCGTCTTCAATCGGGCGGGCACCTTCCCGTACTTCTGCACCGTGCACGGCGGACCCGTCTCCAGCGACCCCTGATGGCGATGAACGGCCAGGTCGCCGTGGTGGCGCATTGACCGTGGAGCAAACAGAGAAGCCTCCAGCGGAGCGCGACCTAGCGATCACGAACGTCCCCTGGTCCGCCCTAGCGGATCTCGAGCCACAGGCTTTGGGGCTGACCTACCGCTTTCGCCCGCCTGCCGAAGGTCCGTCCGAGCGGGTCGAAGTCCGTTTCGTCGGGCAGCGCCTGGGTGTCACCGGGCCGCCAGGCCCCCGAGACGCGTTCGACGTGGTGCATGTGCTTCCCCGCGTGCTGGCCGGAAGTGGTCCCGTTGCGTTGACGGTGCGGGTCCTCGATCTCGAACGCGGTCAATGGCACGCCTCCGCCCAGGGTCGCGTCGTGACAACAACGAGCCGACCGCCCGTTTCGTGGCACCTGCCTCGTGCGGTCGCGAACGGGGCAACCGGGTTCACACCCGTCGTGCAAGTCAGCGCGCCGCGCGTGACCCTGGGCGCTTGGCCCGTTCTGGTGATCCTGGGTCTCGCGGCCGGCCTGCTCGCCCAGGACGTTCTCGCCAGCCACCTGCGCCTGCCCCCGGCCGAGACCATAGCCATCTCCCTCGGCGCGAGCGTCGTGGGGGTGTTGGGCGCAAAGGTCTACTTCTTGGCGCTTCATCGCGACCAGCAGCTGCGGGGCCTGCCGATGGTCGGCATGGCAGTTCAGGGCTTCGTGCTCAGTGCCACGGCCACCGCGGTTGCGTCAGCTGCCGTATTGGCCCTGCCGCTCGGCGTGTACCTCGATGTGCTGACTGCTGGGCTGCTGGTCGGCCTGACGATCGGTCGGCTCGGCTGCTTCTTTGGAGGCTGCTGTGCGGGCCGGCCGACGAGCTCGCGGCTCGGCCGCTGGTCCTCCGATCGCACGTTGGGAGTCCGACGGGTCCCGACGCAGCTGCTCGAGTCCTCGCTTTCCGCAGTGCTCGCTGGGCTCGTCACCGCGGTGCTCTGGACCGGGATAGCCCGCCCACACGGGGTTGCGTTCATCGGCGGCCTTGCCGCCTACACGCTGGGCCGCCAGCTGCTCTTCCCGCTTCGCGACCAGCCGCGGACCACCGCGCGCGGACGCCTCGTCGTCCTCGTCGTCACGCTGGCGATCCTCTGCGTGGACCTGGCTGTCGCCCTCCTCTGGTAGTGCCGCGTGTCCTCGGTCAGCGGGCTCGGATGGGCAGCCGGTCCGAAGGGAACTGTTTCCACTGACATGCCAACGACCACACCGCCGCCGGCATCTCGCGTTCTGTCAACGGGTCGCCTTGCCTCCCCGGTGTCGGGGCGGCACGTCTTACGCGAGCGGGCGATCCGCGGTCGCGTCATCGGCGGAGCGGAGGCAGGCATTGCCGCTCCTGAGAGGCAACCGTGACAGTGGCGGTGAAAGTGGCGATGACCGCGGTCGCGGAGGCTACGCGTCTCGCCGAGCTGTGAGTCTTTCCCCGTGGATGGGTTGGCTTCGTCGCTTCCGCAGCATGTCTATGCCAGCAGGCGCGCCCTCGAGGAAGTTGCGGTTGATCGCGGCGGCGTCGGTGAGCGAGCCCGCGCGGGTACGCAAGGAGAGTGACCAGGTACGACGCGACGAGGCGTCAGGCAGCGAAGGTTGCCATCGCCACCGGGCTGCCGGCGGAGGTCACGAGCCGGGCTCCCCGAAGATGGCTGAGGTTCACATCACCGATGATCTTCGAGAACTGACCGGCCCCGTGGTGAACGACGAAGGTTCCGAAGGCGACGGTTGAACCGTTGTCCACTTGGAGCATGCACACGATCGGACCGTCGTAGTTGGGGACGTCCACGTGCATGAACACCCATGAGGGACTTCCGCGGTAGGCGACGATCTGGCCGAGGACCTGACCACGGGCCGCTTGGAACGTTCCGGTGCGCAGCGCGGTCTCGTCGGGCGCCTGAACTGCGACACCGAACTTGGCGGCGGGCCTGTTGAGGCTCCCGGTGACGACTGCGGTGCCCCCGATGAGCACCGCAGCCGCGGCGACCGCGGCCAGCCCGGTCCGAAGGCCGGGCGGTCTAGCCGCCTGGGTCGCGGGCGTGAGCGATGAGCTCGCTCGACCGGACAGCTGCTGGAACAAGTCGGACACGAACGACTCGCTCGGAGCGGCCTCGCCGGGACGGGCCGCACGCAGGGCAATGGCCGCACGCAGGACTTCGGCGTCGTGGGGGTCGGCGCGAAACCGCTTCGGTCGCCGTCCGGCGGCGACAGCGTCGACAAAGGCGGAGAGTCGGCGGCTGGTCATGGTCCCGGCTCCACGGAAACGCGCGCTGCCATCCGCAACGCTCGGTGTTGAAGAACCTTCGCGTTGGCTACGGTGACCTGCATGGCGTGAGCCGCCTCCTTGATCGAGCACGCCTCGAGGAACCGCAACTGCAGAATGCGACGGTAGCGATCGGGTAGTGCGTCGAGAACTTGCTGCACGCGCGCCGGCGCGTCGCTGGGTTCGTCCGGCGTGGACCTCTCGGTGAGGAAGCTCAGGTCCGACTCCGGATCGATCGTGGTCACCTGCTGGCCGAGGCGCCGCCGCCAATGAGAGGCGAGGACGGTCTTGGCGGTGACGAGCAGGTAGGACTGCACCTCACCCTTCGACGCGGACAGTCGCAGCGGGCGAAGCGCCGTAGCGAAGACTTCAGAGGTCAAGTCTTCGGCGTCCGACCGGTTTCCCACCCGTGCATACATCAGCCGGTAGAGACGGTGGACGTTGTCCCGATAGACCGACTCCCAGTCGCCGTAGACGTCGTTATCAACCAAGTGCAGGTAAGTGACGTCGCAGCCCGCGTCGGGCCGCGGACGCACACTTCTTCGTGGGGATTGCGATGCGGTGGTCATGACACCTCGTAATAGCCGGGAGGGTTACAGTCCTGCGTGGTCGAAGACCACACCGGTGCGCTCAGCGTTGCGATTGAGGTGCGCCGCGACGAGCGCCCAGCGACGTCGGCGTGCCAGCAACATGCTCACGCTGACCGTCACGAGCCCGGCCTCCACGATGAGCGCCAGCGTGCCTACCCAGTCACCCCAGTTCCCGACGTCACCGGGATCATCGGGAACACCCACCGTCCGCGAGGCGAGGTAGCCGAGGAACGGCCCGACTCCTAACAGCACTCCGGCCGCCCAGCCGAGGTCGGTCGATCGACTCAGCAGCAGTGCGACGGCGGTGAGCACGCCACCGAGCTCGATCAAGCGGTACGCCCAGCCGAGCCAGTCCGGTGCGGTGAAGGCGGTCAATCCGCCCTGATCGGCCACGTGCGCGGTGGCGATACCGAGCGCCAGCAGCGCGGCGACCAGCCGAGCCGCACCGTCGGGTAAGGCGATCGGCTCTGAGCGACCCGAATCACGACTGAGCCGACTGCCGAGCATCTGGTAGGTCACGTCTTGTCTCCATCTCGTCGACATCTACAGCTGACTGTTGGACGGCTGACTAGGGAGTCAGCTCGAGTGCGATCACGCAGCTCATGGCGATCCGCTGAGTGAGGGTCGGCACCAGCCGGGTGGTGACCACGTCGCATCGGTGACCCGGCAGGTCGATCCCCTTGAGCTGCAGCTGCCCGACCGCAGTCCAGCTGGTCGGGACCTGGACCAGCATCTGTGTCCGGAGGCTGATCTCCGGGAAGACCTGGACGTCCAGAGATCCTGGTCCCGCGAGCAGGCGGTCGAGCCTGGCTGATCCCGTGCGCACCGTCCCGTCGTGGCGATCAGGTGCGCGGCCAAGTCCTCGATCGGTGTGGCGACAACCGCCTTGCCGGCGAGCGGCAGGCGACCGCGAACTCGTTTGCCGGCGAGCCGTGCCATGAACTGTGCCGTGACAACATCTCGGAGCGCGACGGGTCGACTCGCCACGCGCCGAAGGGCAGAGGCCCCTGGGATCGGATGACGAAACGAGTACTGCTTTGTCACTGTCGGCATAAGGATTCGTCCTCGCAGTGGGGCGACTCTGCTTGAGCCGTCTTCGAGAAATAGGCAGCCGGGATACGCCACCGGTACCTGATTCGCGCAGCAGCCGTTCCGTTGCCGGTGCTTGTAACTCGCGCCGGTATTTCCTGTTGCAACAGGCCTGAGGCATGTGTCCGCGGGATCGCTCCGCCACAGGAATGAGGAGTCGTGCCCAACCCCCGAATCACCGTTGCCGTCCTCGCCGTCGCCGTCGCGGCGACGATCGGCGGGGTCGCCCTCGCCACCGGAGGCGGCTCGTCTCCGTATGGCTCGCCCGCGAGCAAGTCGCTATCGGGCCCAGCGGCAACAATCACCGTGGCGAACCAGGTCACCGTGACCGCCGTGAAGGCAACCGTGCAGGGAAGGGTGGAGAGCATCCTCGTCGACGCCCGTGGCCTGCCGCTCTACACCTACAAGTTCGACACGGCCAGCACGTCGATGGTCATCGGTCGGCTGGCCACCCTGTGGCCGCCTCTCCTTGCCGACACCCCGACCGCACGAGGTGCCAACGGAGCGCTCATGTCGCTGCAGACCAGCCACGGCACGCAGGTGAGCTACAACGAGCACTTCCTCTACACGTTCGTCGCCGACAGCCCTGGAAAGGTCACCGGTGAAGGCCTGCAGAACTTCTTCGTTGCCACGCCTGGCACCCCCGCATCCCCATGAGAGGCCATCCCGCCATGCGCGCCCTGGCCATCACGCTCGCTCCGCTCCGCCCCACCATCCGCCTCCACGTCGCCACCATCCGCCACCTCGCGCCCCTTGCGGTTCTCCGCTCCACCTCTCTAGGAAATGCGGCCGCGTCACTGGCGGAATTGCAGCGGACCGCCAGGGACGCGGAGGAGGCTAGGCGGGCGGTAGCAGAGGCCGGTTCATTGCCGACGAGCTCGAGCGGCACGGCGTGAAGGCATCCCGCAACCGGGTGAACAGGCTCTGCACGCTCGCCCGCATCTGGTCGGTGCACTCCCGCAAGCGCGGCCGGCACCGCCTGCCCGGCGCGCCGGTCCACGACGACCTTGTGAAGCGGGAGTTCCGCGCCGACCGGGTCAACAGGGTGTGGTTCACCGACATCACCGAGCACCCACCGCCGAGGGGAAGCTCTACCTCTGTGGCCGCCAAGCACGCCTGCAGCAACCGGATCGTCCAGATCCGCTTTGGGTAGCGCGACACCCGACGGCGACGTGCGTTCCTCGCCGCATCCCTGCCGTCCCCGACGATGCAGTCCGATAATGGACGGTTGACGACTGGGTGCTGGCCGCGTCGCGGTGTGAGCACGTCGGCGCGGGTGCACCAACCTCCGGGAATGGAGCGCTTTCCGTGGCATGGACTAATACGGCATGCAGTTACGGGGCGCGCCGCGTCGCACGCTTTGTCATCACTCCGTATCGCGGGCGGCTATTGGTTTGAAGACGACTCACCAGGAGTCGCCTCAGCCCCGACGGAAGGGGCGGACCCTCCGGTCCCCAGCCGACACCGCTTGGGACCTGTCTGCGAAGGAGAAGCCCCGATGACAACAGCGACACCTGGTATTGGATTCGCCACCAGTGGCGTGCTGCCTATCACAGTTGGCAGCTGGCGAGTCGACTCGTCACGCTCGAGTGCTTCATTCATTGCGCGGGTCGCCGGCCGGCCTGTTCGTGGTTGCTTGCCACTGAGCGGCGGCGCGTACGTGAGCGCCTCCCTCGAGGATTCCGCGGCGCATCTGTACGCCGCGACCGGTGCACTGCGCACCGGGTCCGCCATGCTCGACCGGTTACTCGCTGGGCCAGGCTTCCTGGATTCCGAGACCCACCCGGACATCAGCTTCCGGTCGGAGAAGCTGGTCTGCGTGCCGACCGGCTGGAGGGCCGTCGGGAGCCTGCGGATCAAGGGCACCGACCATCCGCTCGTTTGCGAGCTCGATGCGGATCTCCACGATCACCAGCACGCACCTGCGGCGATGACCATCAAGACCCGGTGGGTGATCGACTCGACCTGGATCACTACCCAGCGGGTACCGATGCTCGGACGCCGCATTGTGATGAGTGGTTCTCTCGCGCTTGACCAGACCGATGAGCTCGATGTCGGTGGGCTCGCACCCACGGCATAGGTCGGCTCGAATCGGTCCTCGGGACAGGTCACGGTCCACGCGTCTACCGGACCAGTCCCTGCGACGGTTCATCCGCGTGTGATGTCTCAGGACATCGGAATGGGCTGGACCTGCAACTCGCAGGTTCGGCCTACTTCTTGGGGGTCCTGATGGCCGGCCGGTGGGCTGGTCGTCCTTGCGTGGATCGATGATGAGGTTGCGCAGGATCTCGCCGGTGGCGGTGTTCATGACTGTGACGCAGAGGTCTTGGACGAGCAGGATGATGTCGATTCGGATGTAGGTTCGGCCGATGCCGGCGGCGGGTCGGGCTGAGAAGTTCCCCTGGTCAGGTCCCTCAACATCGAGATGTCCAAGGCCTGCTCAGCCACGATCCGCTTCAGGCGAGCGTTCTCATGCTTGAGCTCCTTCGCGCCGTACTTCGTGCGCCACCGGTAGAACGTCTGCTCGCTGACCCGGAGCTTCTTGCAGACCCCCGGGATCGTCGCCCCTGACCCTGCAACTTCTCGGCTTCCCTCAACTTCGCCACGATCTGCTCTGCCGTACCTCTTAGCCGCAGCCATCAGAAGCTCACACTGGTCCTCTCACTCGAGTCGAAACTCTCACAAGAACTGGACCGAAAAACGGGGGGCCGGACGGGTCTGATTCGACGTCGGCTCGAAGCAGTGGTTCGTCAGTCCGCGGCGTCGCCGCTGTGGAAGCGGCGGTACATTTCGAGCAATGTCGCGCGCGCTTCCGGATCGAGGCTGTCCGGCTCTACCTGGCCCGTTAACGCGATCGTCGTCTTGATCTGGTCCAGATAGGCACGACAGTGCGGGCAACCCGCGAGGTGCGTGTCGAACCGGCGCTTCTGCCGGCGGGACAACCGGCCCTCGAGATAGTCGGTGACGAGCTCGACGGCCTGCTGGCAGGCCAGGTCCGTCGTCAGTAGCCGCATCATGCCTGTCCCTTCAACTTCGCCTCGAGCGCACGTCTCACTCGCGCTCTGCCCCGGTGGAGCAGTACCCGCTGATTGGCCTCGCTGATAGCTAGCACCTCACACACGTCTTTGCTGGTGAGTCCCTCGATGTCGCGCAACGTTACGACCTGGCGCTGCAGGTCCGGCAGGTCCTCGATCGCCGTACGCACCAGTGGCACCATCGCATCGGCCATCAACCGGTCGTCGACCGCGTCCCACGCCTCCGGCGGCTGCACCCAGCCGCGGTCGGGACCGAACCGGCTCGGGTCTACGGTCGGCTCGTTCGTGTCGATCGGCACCGTTCGTTGTTGCTTGGCCCACGCCGACCGCGCCCGGTTGGCGCAGATCTGGAATAACCACGTCTGCAATGACGACCGACCTTCGAACCGCTCGACACCGCGAATCACTGCGACCCAGGTGT
>JAWWOJ010000056.1:0-4434 GCA_033851885.1 Frankiales bacterium
GCGATGTCGGCGATCGGGGCGTTGGAGATCCAGGTCTTGGTGCCGGTCAAGCGATAGCCGCCGGCGACCCGCTCGGCCCGCGTCGCCATCGAGCCCGGATCGGAGCCGTGGTCGGGCTCGGTCAGGCCGAAGCAGCCGACGATCTCGCCGCTCGCAAGCCGCGGCAGGTATTGGCGCCGCTGCGCCTCGCTGCCGTAGGCGTAGATCGGCCACATCACCAGCGAGGACTGCACCGAGAGCACCGAGCGGTAGCCGGAATCCACGCGCTCGATCTCGCGGGCGATCAGCCCATAGGCCACATGGCCGAGCCCGGCGCCCCCATAGGCTTCCGGCAGCGTCGAGCCGAGCAGCCCGAGCGCCCCCATCTCGGTCATGATCTCGCGGTCGAAACGCTCCTCCCGGAAGGCGGTGAGCACGCGCGGGAACAGCCGGTCCTGCGCATAGCCGCGCGCGGTCGCCTGCACCATGCGCTCGTCCTCGGTGAGCTCGCTTTCGAGCCCGAGCGGATCCTGCCAATCGTAGCCGGGGGCGCCGGGCGGCGCCGGACGCGGCCCGGCACCCGAGGGATCGGCGGCTTTTGCGGCAGGTCGTGGCGTGCTCTGGGTCATGGGACGCTATATAGGACGCCGCCGGGGCGGAGCGATAGCGCCCCCTGCCCGCCCCTCCCCGACGGCACGCCGGTGGGTCCGGACCACGCGGTTGCGGCTGCCGCAGGGTTCCGTTATCTAGAGCGGACGCGCCCGTAGCTCAGCTGGATAGAGCGTTGCCCTCCGAAGGCAAAGGTCAGAAGTTCGAATCTTCTCGGGCGCGCCACGATTTCAATCGACCGGAGAACCGCCCGGATCACGAATGGCGCAGCTGTGCCGCTCCGATGCTTGGCGGAGCCGAGTGATCATCGACCATTTGTCCGTACAAGCCCGGGAAGGGGTCGGCGAGGTTTTGCGGACCGCCCGCGCCTTGCGGTTGCGTCGCCACGGCGTCTGGGGCTCGACCCAGCTGGAGAACATCCCCCGCCGGGGCGTCCATGCTCACCGTGCTGACCTGCGTGCCGCTCACTTTCCAAATCTGTGCCGCACCGTTGTTGTTGATCCAAAGCAGCTCGCTGTTGGCATCGCCGGCGGCAAAATTGCCGACGCCTTCCAGATGCCAATCGGTCGTGCTCGATCCGGCAGGATTGACGATGTCGGCCAACCCGCCATTCTGCATCTGCCAGATCTGCACGTGGTTGGCAGCGTCCACCCACACGACATCCGAGGAGGCGTCCGCGGCACCGTTGAAATGCCCGACTCCGGCAACTCTCCAGCCCGCCGACATCATACCCGCGTTCTCGACCATGCCCGACACATTCGCGCCGTTCATCTCCCAGATGTCCGTGGCTCCTGAGGTGCTCTCCCAGAGCACGTCGCTGCGGCCGTCGTTGTTGAAGTCGCCGATGGCGGCCACATGCCAATCGGCACCCATGCTGCGGTCCGAAACGGCGGAATTCGACAGCGCGGTGCCGTCCATGGTCCAGACCGCCGCCGAGCCCCCGTTCACCCACAGGACGTCGGACTTGCCGTCGCCATTGAAATCGCCCACGCCAGCGACATTCCATCCGCTTCCCATCTGACCGGCGGGCGCGCCTTTCGCCAACAGATCAGTGCCGTTCATTTCCCAGACCGCCGCTCCCCCGGTGGTATTGGTCCACAGCAAGTCGGAGTTGCCGTCGCCGTTGAAATCGCCAACGCCGACCGCAGCCCAATTCGGATCCATCGCCGCATTGGGGATGGCGGCCTGCGTCAACTCGGTGCCGTTGCTGCTCCACAGAGCCGCACCATTACCGGACTGCCATGCCACGCCGGCCAAGCCGCCCGCCGTAAAGTCGCCGATACCGACGAAGCTCAAGTTCAGCTGCGGGGGCGGCGAAGTGGTCGCGGCGGCGCTGCCGCCGGTGGCGGCGCTGCCGGAGGCGCCGCTGCCCATGAGCAGCCCCGCGTTCCAATTCGCGGCGTAAGGAGTATCGAACCACGTGGCGACGTCCAATGCGGCGCCGGCACCGATCGGGTTGCTTGTTTGCGAGCCGTTATCGAGCGTTCCGCCGATCGATGTCGCCAACCAATTGGCGTTGAAGGTCCAGGTGACGCTCGACCAAGTGTACGCGTTTGCGGGGTCGTAGAGGCTCAGCCAGTGGGTGCCATCATCGTTGGTTCCATACTGCTCCACCAGCTTGCCACTGGCATCATGGTCGTCGGTGAACCAGGCCCAGCTCGCCGTGTTCGAAGTGTCGTACACGTTGGTCCAGACCCGGCCATTGTCCATGTTGATAGTTTGGGAGGCGAGATTGCCCTGCCCGTCTTGCACCGCGACCTGCGAGCTCCAAGGGGCCGTATTGGCGGTGTCGTTGGTGGTCACCTCGCTGGCGAGCGCTCCGGTCAGATTGGCGGCGTTGCCCGACGTGTCCTTTATGGTGGCCGAGCCGAGATTGACCGCGATCACCAACAGGTTGGGGATCACCTGGCCCGCCGCCACGGCGTAGCTGAAGGTCAACGCGCTGGTGCCGGAGCCGCCGGTATACGTGGCGGTGCCACCGTCGTCGAGATAGAGGGTCGGGATGCCACCCGCGACCACCACCACCTTGCTCATGTTGAGCGTCATGGTGGCGGTCCTCGCGACCGTCACGCTGCCGCTCGGGGGGGTCTCGACGACCGAGCTGACCGTCGGCGGCCCGGTACCGGTCGGAGTCCAGCCGAGAACGTCCATGATTCGCAGATCGGTCGCCGACAGCACGCCCGGATCGCCGACACCGGGCCCACCCGGGCCGAACGGGTCGTGGGCATTGGCATCCGACCCCACCTGATCCCAATCCGAAAGATCGAACCCGTCGTCTTGTCCAGAGCCGTTGATCGAGTTGTGGTTCTGCAAGCCGGTAGCGACGTTGGTGCCGTCGGTAGAAAAGTAGGTCGCCACTCCGTCCTGGCCACCGGTGAAGTCGCGTTGACCCGAGGCGGTGAAGCGGAACAAGTCCATCGGGGCCCACGGCCCATCGAACCCGAGGCTCCCGATGCGGCCCATGGCGCCCTCGGAGATCTCGTGCTCGAGCACCGCAACGGCGTCGTTGGGGCTGCTCTGCAGTGCCTGCGCGGTCCAATAGAAGCTGTTCAGCACGACGGCGTCGTCGATGCCCGAGCCGGCCCCCGCAAGTCCCAAGATTCTGGCCTCGCCGATCGGCACCATGAATCCCGCGCCGTGGCTCGGGTCGGACAGGTTCGCGAGCGACGCAACCGCAGCCAGATCATCGGGCGTGGTGGCGTGATTGTGGAGCGCGGTGACCAGCGACGAGTACGATACGGTTATCGGGCTGAAGCTGTTCTCGCCGCTGTAGGCATGGTTGAGCGATTGCAGGTCGAAGCTGCAGTTGATCGTGCACGAATTGGTGAAATGACTCTGGAAATAATTTTCCGCCGCCAAGATTTCGGTGCGGAAGGTTGCGGTAACGCCGCTGCCGTAGGTGTTGACGAAGACCAGTCCGCTGCCCGCATAGGTCACGGTCTCCGGGCTGGCGAGGGATCCGGATTGGCCGGTTGTGCTAGTGCCCGTCCCCGTCCCCGACGCCGTCGAGCCGAACCGGTCGTCGGAGCCGAACTGATCGTCGGAGCCGGACCAGTCATCCGGGCGGAACCGCAGGTTGCCGTATCCGGAACCGTGGGCTCCCAAAATAAATACCGGATCGGTAATCGTGAAACCCATCGCCAGCTTTCGTTGGATATCCGAGCGAATAGTCAGACAAAAGCACTTACCAACTTGCTAAGGCTAGAGACTATTACCTGGTTGGATTTTATCTGGTCGCCACCCCCGGTACAATTGTCATAAATACGGCGGCATTATGGATGTAATAGGTTGATTCAACAGGATTTTTTTCAGACTGACGCTCGGCGTAGCCGTGCGGTCTCCGTCGGCTTCACAACGCCCGATCATGGCGGACCGTCAGGGGACCGTCCGGCATCGGCAGTGCGATCAACGTCAGCCAAGGAGTCGTGTCGGCCATGATGTCGCGGGACCAGTAAGACCCGGCTCCCGCTTCCGTCCTCGTGGGCGGGTCGAGCGGCGCCGTGCGCAACCGCGACGCATGGGCATAGTACGGGCGATCATTCGGCCCGGCCTCGGGCTCATAGAACAGCATGTCCAAGCCTTGCGGCGTCGTGGTCGCGGCAATGACCGCCTCGATCATCTCAGCGGTGATGATCCACCCGTGAACGAAACCGAGCAGGTTGCTGCGCCGATCCTCGGCGATGTCGTGCGGAGATCCGTGCCGATAGATCGGCAACGAAAAGATGAAGCCCCGCTGACCGCCGGCGCTGAACACCGTCGAGGTGGTGGAGAAGCCCATCTTATCGCCGTCCCGCGCCCGTTCGAGCTCGGCCAGCGTCCTGGGCTGTGAACGCAGATCGAGACCAT
>JAWWOJ010000058.1:0-5513 GCA_033851885.1 Frankiales bacterium
GGTCCGGCGGCAATTGCCTGGGGCTGGCCGATCGCGGCGGGATTCATCCTGGTGATCGGCTTGTGCATGTCGGAGCTCGTCTCCGCCTTTCCGACCTCGGGAGGGATCTACTGGTGGGCGTCCAAGCTCGGTGGCGCCAAGGCCGGCTACTACACAGGCTGGCTGAACCTGATCGGGCTGCTCGCCATCGATGCCTCGGTCGCCTACGGCTGCGCCACCTTCTTCGACCTCACGCTCGACACGTACAGCAAGTCGTGGGCCAACGGCTACAGCCTCAACCGGGTCTTCATCATCTTCCTGATCGTGCTGTTCCTCGTGTCCCTGGTGAACATCTTCTCCAGCAACCTGCTGGCGATGCTCAACAACATCTCGGTGTGGTGGCACGTCGTCGGCGCCTCCGTGGTGGTGCTGGTCCTGCTGTTCGTCCCGAGCCACCACGCCAGCGTTTCCTCGGTCTTCAGCGACACCGTCAACAACACCGGGTTCTTCGGGGGTCACGCCAGCGGTGTCGGGTTCCTCTTCGGCATCATCCCGTTGTCGGTGATCCTGACGCAGTACACGATCACCGGCTACGACGCCTCGGCGCACCTCTCGGAGGAGACCCACAGCGCGGCCGACTCCGCGGCGAAGGGGATCTGGAGGTCCATCTTCTACTCCGGCATCGGCGGCTGGATCCTGCTGCTGGCGTTCCTGTTCGCCGTGCAGGACGAGAAGGGGGTGACGGCCGGTGGTGGCGGGGTCGGCGTCATCTTCAGCCAGGCGCTCTCCCCCAACTGGGCCACCCTTGTGCTGTTCATCTCGACGGCAGGGCAGTTCTTCTGCACGGTCGCGTGCATGACCAGCACCACGCGCATGCTCTTCGCCTTCAGCCGCGACGGAGCGGTGCCCGGCGCCAAGTACTGGTCGAAGCTCAACAAGAACAGAGTGCCGGTCTACGGCGTGGTGGTCTCGGCCGTGATCGCCGTCCTGCTGACCGCCCCGGCGCTCGTGAAGGTCGACATCAACGGAGCGCCCGTGCCCGTCGCGTTCTTCGCCGTGGTGTCGATCGGAGTCGTCGGCCTCTACGTGGCCTTCGCCATTCCGATCTTCCTGCGCTGGAAGGCCGGTGACAGCTTCACGCCGGGCTCCTGGAACCTGGGGCGGAAGTACCGATGGATGAGCCTGGTGGCGGTCGTCGAGATCGTGGTGACCTCGGTGATCGCGCTGCTGCCGACGTCGGCCGCAGGAGCCCCTTGGTACAAGGGCTTCGGCTGGTCGAGCATGAAGTACGTCAACTACACCCCCATCGTGGTCGGTGGCGCATTGCTCGTGCTCTGGATCGGCTGGCACCTGTCCGCCAAGAAGTGGTTCACCGGCCCGAGGATGACGGTCGACCTGCCTGCAGGCGTGTCCTCCTCGGACGAGATCTCCCTGGAGCACCAAGGGAAGACCGCCCACGAGTCAGGGCCGAGCCCGGCTCCCTAGCCTCGGACTCAACTGCTGAGCAATCCCGGCCGGTGCGTGGTGGCGAAGGCAAGCGACCGCTCGAGTGCCAACGCGATGCTGAACAGCGTCGCCTCCGCAAGGGGAGGGCCGCTCAGCAGGAGGCCGACGGGGACACCGCCCGCGTCGAGCCCGACAGGGAGGGTCAAGGACGGGAACCCACAGAGGTCCCACGGCTGCGTCAGGCTCAGGTTCGCGGCCTGGGACGGGCTGTCAAAAGGCACCTGCCGGGGAGGTGCGACGGGCAGGGTCGGATGGGCGATCGCATCCAGGCGGTGGGCACTGAACAGGCCGGCCATCTCGCGGCGCAGCACGGTGCGCAGCTGCTGCGCCCGTAGGTAGTCCCTGGCCCTGATCGTGACCCCGCTCTCGATGAAGGCAAGGGTTGCCGGCGAGTACGCCTGCGGGCCCTTCTGCTCGATGAGGTAGCGGTGGTAGGCCGCGAGCTCGCTGCCCCCGATCGTGACGAAGATCCCGGCCGCGGCGTTGAGCGGACCCGCCGCCGGGTCACGCGAGTCCCCCGTGACGGCGGGCCCGAAGGACGGCGGGAGGTCGACGTCGACCACGACGGCGCCGAGGCGGCGCAGCTCGGCGACGGCCTGCAATGCGGCCTTCTCCACGCCGGCGTCGAGTCCGCTCCAGAAGAAGCTGGTCGGGATACCGACCCGTCGTCCGTGAAGGTCCTTCGGCGGAGTGACGGGGTAGTCGTCGGTGCCGATGGTGACCGCGCGCGACAGCGTCGTCGGGTCGTGCGGATCCGGTCCCTGGATCAGGTGCAGCAGGTAGGCGCTGTCGGCAACGGTGCGGGTGAGCACACCGGCGTGGTCGAGGGACCAGACGCACGTGATGACGCCATGCCGGCTGACCCGGCCGAGGGTCGGCTTCATGCCGACGACCCCGCACGCGCTCGCGGGTGCGCGGATGCTGCCACCGGTGTCTGTCCCGGTCGCGATCGGGAGGTATCGGGCGGCGAGCGCTGCCGCGGACCCGCCGCTGCTGCCGGCCGGTCCGAGTGCCGTGTTCCAGGGGTTGGTCGTCGGGGTGGTCTGAGCGCTGACAGCGAACTCGTGGAGGTTCAGCTTGCCCATCAGCACTCCGCCGGCATCCCGCAGCGTCGTCCAAGCTGTCGCATCGTGGTCTGGGACGAAGGTCGCCAGGGCCTTGGATGCGGCGGTGGTGAGGATGCCCTTTGTGTAGAAGAGGTCCTTGAGCCCGATCGGAAGACCGTCCAGCGGCAGCGGCCGACCGGTGCGGTACCGGGTGTCACTCGACGCGGCAGCGCGCTCCGCGACATCCTGTGTGCGGGTGATGAAGGCCTTCACGACGGGTTCGTAGGCCTCGATGCGCCGGGTGCAGGCGGCAAGCAGCTCGACGGCGGTGAGCTCACGGGACCGCAGAGCGCTCAGGGCCTCGAGCGCCGAGAGCTCCGACGGATCGACGGCAGGGGCTACCGGCAGCGACGCTCCTTGCACCAGCTGCGCGGCGCTCAGCGTGCTCACCTCTGCTCCGGGTGGGACGACCGCGACCGGAGACGGAGCAAGGCTGCGGTGACGGCCACAACGCCCCAGAGGGATGGCGACCACCCCGTCGCCGGCAACGTCGGCCCGGTGGCTCTAGGTGGTGTACGTGGGGCGACCGTCCCGATCCGCGGTGCGGTGCGGCTCGGAGCAGGAACCTCCAACCAGGTGAGGGGCTCGTCCTCGAGCGCGACCGTCGCCGAGCTGCCGGGCGACGTCCGAACGGGGTTGCCGGGCGCTCCGAGGACGTCGTGGACGAAGACCGCCGGCTCATCCTCGAGCGCCACGTAGCCATGGCCACCGGGGCTCGTCATGCCAGCCCTGCCGGCTGCCTGGCGTGGAACTGGTGCGCTTCGTCCACGACCAGACCGACGGCGAGCACGGTGGCTTCCTCGAAGTGCCGACCGGTCAGGCACAGGCCGACGGGCAGTCCCAGGGCGGAGAGCCCAACGGGCACCGAGAGCGACGGCATCCCCGCGAAGTTCGCCGGGAACATCAGGTCGCTGAGCGCCAATCCGTTCTCCAGGCCGGCGTTGGCGGGGGTCCGTCGTTGCGTGGTCGGTGGGTCCGTCCGCAACGTCGGGTGGGCGAGCACGTCCAGGTCTGCCCGGTGGAACAGGGCGGTCATCTCCCGGACGAAGACGTGGCGCAGCTGCTGGGTCCTGAGGTAGTCCGGCGCCATGACGGTGCCACCCAGGTTGATCGCGGCGAGCGTGTCGGTGCTGTAGGAGCTCCCACGCTGGAGGATCAACGGCTCGTGGTAGCCGAAGGCCTCGGTGAGCACGAGCAACGCCGGGTGGGACAAGGCCGCGAGCAGCGGGCTGGCTGAGGGGTCTGCGCCGAGCGCCGGGTTCATCACCTCCGCGAACACGGGCGGCAGGTCGACGTCGACAACCGTCGCGCCTGCGTGTTGGAGCTGCCGCACGGCGGCCTGGCACGCGGCGAGGATGTCGGGCTGGGTTGCGGAGACGTCCCAGAAGTACGTGGACGGGATCCCGACCCGGACCCCCTTCAGGTCCCGGGGCGCCGCGGTGGAGTACGTCGGAACCGGCAGGGCGCGTGACGTCGGGTCCGCGGGATCGTGGCCGGCCACCAGCTGCGTGAGGTACGCCACGTCCGCGACCGAACGCCCCATCATCCCGGCGGTGTCCATCGACCAGGACAGGCTGATCACACCGTGCCGGCTGACCCTGCCGTAGGTCGGCTTCAGACCCACCACCCCACAGGCGCTGGAGGGGATGCGGATCGAGCCCCCGGTGTCGGAGCCGCTGGCTGCGAGGACCATCCGCGCGGCGAGCGCTGCGGCGGGGCCACCGCTGGATCCGCCTGGCGTGTGCGCCGGGTTCCACGGGTTGGCCGTCGGTGGTGTCGCGTTGCCCAACGCGAACTCCTGCGTGTTCAGCTTGCCGACGTGGACGCCGCCTGCGTCCCGCAGCCGAGCCCAGACGGTGGCGTCGAAGTCGGGCTTGAACCCGCTGAGGGCCTTCGACGACGCTGTGGTCTCGACGCCCCTGACGTAGTACAGGTCCTTCAATCCGACCGGGATGCCGTCCAGCGGCAAGGGCCGACCCCGGGCGTAGCGGCGGTCGGCGGCAGCCGCGGCCGTGTCGGCCAGGGCGTCGGTGTGCAGCAGGAACGCCTGCACCGTGGGCTCGTGCTCGGCCGCTCGCATCCGACAGGCCGCGAGCAGCTCGGTGGCGCTGAGAGATCGTGACCGCAGCAGAGTGAGTGCCTCCAGAACCCCCAGGTCAGCCGGATCGGTGGCGGCAGCCGCGGCCGACCTGGCCGGAAGCAGGCCCGTCGCTCCGAGGGCTGCGGCTCCGGTCAGCAGCGAGCGGCGCGTCAGCGTTGAGCTCATGCGCCGCGACGCTAGGAGGCCCGTGTGTCGCCGTTGTTGCCTGCGCCCTCGGAGGTGAGGAGTGAGGCGCAGATCTCAATCTCGTGCGGTCTGGCGGCCCTTGCTACTTCCCTCGTACGAGGCGGTGCACCTCGGTGTAGCTGACCTCGGGCGGGCCGGCGGCGGCGATGTCGAAGCCTCGCGCAGCGGCCACCTTGCCCATAGCAGGCAGCAGGCGGGAGCCGGCGAAGCTCTCATGCGCCTCGACCGATTCCCACACGTCCAGGATGTGGACGCGGCCGTCCTGCTCGTAGTGGGTGTGGGCGACCATTCCCGCGGGAGGTGAGCTGTCGACGCCCATCTCCTCGGTGACGGCGTCGACCATGTCGATGGACACTCCAGCGGGCATGACCTGCTTCAGGATGACGGCCACAACTGCTCCTCTTGCTCGGTGTTCGGTTATCAGCAGCCAACACCCGATGGGCCCGCACGGCGGCTCTTTCGGGAAAGACAGATCTCGAACAGCTGAAATCATAGATATCTAACTGTTAGTCATCTAACGTTGACCACATGGGAGCTCCTGTTCGCGAGCCGATCGGATTGCAGCTGGCGCGCACCGCGAAGGTGGTGAGCCGCGCGTTCGACGACGCACTCGGAGCAGTCGGCGGGTCACTGCC
>JAWWOJ010000064.1:0-8636 GCA_033851885.1 Frankiales bacterium
CCGCCTGTCTCACCGAGACGGCGGGATCGGACGTCGAGCGCACGTGCACGTGCGGGTGCCGCCGCAGCAGGTGCGGCTGCACGGCAAGCCCGCCTCGTCGAGCGAAGAACGCGGCCGCGGCAACGGCACTGAGAGTGCAGACGACGCCGCCGATCCAGAGGCTGCTGCGCGGACCGACGTGCTCGGCCAGCAGCCCGAGGAGCGGGGCACCGATCGGGGTGCCTCCGATGAAGACCGTCAGGTAGAGCGCCATCACCCGGCCGCGGACCTGCGGTTCGGCACCGAGCTGCACGATCGCGTTGGCCGTCGTCGTGAACGTCAGCACGGCGGCGCCGGTGGGCACGAGGAGGACGGCGAGCAGCCAGAAGGACGGGGCGAACCCGTCGACGACCTCGAGCACCCCGAAGGCGAGGGCCGCGACCAGCATCGTCCGGATCCGCGGCAGCCCGGAGCGGCGAGCACTGCCCAATGCCCCGATCAGCGACCCGGCGGCGAGCGCAGAGCTGAGCAGCCCGAACGAGCCGGCATCGGCGTGGAATGTCGCTCGGGCGATGAGCGACAGGGTGATCTGGAAGTTCAGCCCGAAGGTGCCGACCATGAAGACCAGCAGGATCGGGACGTACATGCGCGGGCGGGTGCGCACGTAGCGCAGCCCCTCCATGAGCTGTCCTGGCGAGCGCGCCTGTCGGGTGGTCGCGAACAGCTCGCTGCGCCGCATCATCAGCAGCCCCGCAAGGACCGCGACGTAGCTGACGGCGTTGCCCAGGAACACCCATCCCGTGCCGACCCCGCTGATGGCGACGCCGGCGACCGCCGGACCGACGATGCGGGCGGAGTTGAACGTCGCGCTGTTGAGGCCGACAGCATTGGGCAGCTCGTCGGGGCCGACCAGCTCGCTGACGAACGCCTGTCGCGTGGGGATGTCGATGCAGCTGGCGAGGCCGAGTCCGGACGCCAGCACGTACACGTGCCACAGCTGCACGTCACCGCTCAGAGTCAGCAGCCCGAGGACGAGAGCGAGCACCCCCATGGCGGCCTGGGTGCCGACGAGCAGGGCGCGCTTGTCGTGACGATCTGCCAGCACACCGCCGTACAGGCCGAACAGCAGCATGGGGAGGAACTGCAGCGCGGTCGTGATGCCCAGGGCGGTGCCGCTGTTGTGCGACACGACGAGGACCAGCCAGTCCTGCGCCACCCGCTGTGCCCACGTGCCGGTGAGGCTGATCACCTGACCGGTCGCGAACAGCCGGTAGTTGCGCACCCTCAGGGAGCGGAACGTCGGACTCATCCCTCGGCGATCCTCCCCAGGATCTCCGAGGCGCGGTGCAGCACGGCGATGTCCTCGGTCGGCAGGTCGCGCATCCGCTGGGCGAGCCACGCGTCGCGTTGCCTGCGGTCCGCCTTGATCATCGCCAGGCCCTTGTCGCTCACCGCGACAAGCACCTGGCGGCCGTCCGTCGGGTGATCGGTGCGCGAGACGAGCCCCGCCTCCTCGAGCTTCGCGAGGAGCCGCGTCATCGACGGCGGCTGGACCCGCTCGTGCGCGGCCAGCTCGCTGGGCGTCAGGGCGCCGTGCCGGGACAGCGTGCCGAGCGTGGCGATCTGGCTCAGCGACAGCGAGTCGTCGGTGCGCTGGTTGCGCAGCCGGCGGGCCAGTCGCATGACGGTCGTCCGCAGCTCGGAGGCGAGAACGGTGTCGGCGGGCACCTCGTTAGCATAGGTCATTACCTATGCTAACGACAAGTCAGGTCAGGGCACGTTGGATCGGGTCGATCGCGAAGTACACCGCGAAGAGCACCGCGATGATCCAGAGCAGCACGCCCGGGTCGCGGACCCTGCCGGACGCCGCCTTGAGCACGACGTAGGCGATGAAGCCGGCACCGATGCCGTTCGTGATCGAGTACGTGAACGGCATGAGGACGATGGTGAGGAACGCGGGGATCGCGATCTCCCAGTCGTCCCAGGGGATGTCCTTGACCTGGGTGAGCAGCAGGAAGCCGACCACCACGAGGGCCGGGGTAGCGGCCTGCGACGGCACGATCGTCGTGAGCGGCGTGAGGAACAACGCGATGACGAACAGGCCGGCGGTCACCAGGTTGGCCAGGCCGGTGCGCGCCCCCTCGCCGACGCCCGACGCGGACTCGATGAAGCAGGTGTTGGACGACGTCGACGCCGCCCCGCCAGCGACCGCTGCGACGCCGTCGACCAGCAGCACCTTGCCGATGCCGGGCAGCTTGCCGTCCTCGGTGAGCAGTCCCGCCTCGTTGCTGATGCCGATGATCGTGCCCATCGCGTCGAAGAAGTCCGACAGGATCAGGGTGAACACGAAGATCACCGCGGTGACGATGCCGGCGTGCGCGAAGCCGCCGCCGATCGAGAAGTGGCCGAGCAGGCCGAAGTCAGGCTTGCCGACGATCTTGTCCGGGATCTTCGGCGTCGTGAGGCCCCAGTTCTTGACCGTCGCGACCTCGTTGATGATGACGGCGAGGATCGTCGCGCCGATGATCCCGAGCAGGATCGCGCCCCGGACCTTGCGGATCATCAGCACCAGGATGAGCAGCAGCCCGAAGGCGAAGACCACCACGGGCCAGCCGTTGAGGCGTCCGACCGAGCCGAGCTGCACCGGCACGGCCGCGCCCTTCGGCGTCGTGACGAAGCCGGAGTCGACCAGACCGATGAAGGCGATGAACAACCCGATGCCGACGCTGATCGCCTGCTTCAGCGCCATCGGGATCGCGTTGAGGATGGTCTCCCGCAGACCGGTCGCGACGAGGACCACGATCCCGAGCCCCTCGATGATGACAAGCCCCATCGCGTCCGGCCACGACATGGTCGGCGCGATCGTGAACGCGACGAGGCTGTTGAGGCCGAGACCGGTCGCGATCGCCAGCGGCAGGTTGCCGACCAGCCCCATGATGGCGGTCATCACCGCCGCGACCAGCGCGGTCGAGGTGGTGAGCTGCGCGACGGAAAGGTGGTGCCCGTACTTGTCGACGCCGCTGCCCAGGATGATGGGGTTGAGCACCACGATGTAGGCCATCGTGAAGAACGTCGCGAAGCCGCCGCGCACCTCGCGCTGCACCGAGGAGCCGCGGGCCGAGATGGCAAACATGCGCTCGAGAAGGGCGGGGGTGGTGGTGGTCTCAGCTGTCGTCATGAGCCCGCAGGGTGCCAGACAGTTGAGTCGAAGGCGTTAACGTGCACCTCGTGTCTCCGCGCCGACCCGATCCGCCTCCCCTGGAGACCGACGACGTCGCCATCATCGCGGCAGGTACGGCGGCCTGGTTCGTCGCACTTGTCGTGGTCCTGGTCCTGAGGCTGGCCGGGCGGGACGTGCACGACTGGTGGATCTGGATGTGTGCCGCCGGGGCCATCCTCGGTCTCGTGGGCGTCAGCTACTGCGTGCGCCGCCGGAACGCACTCGCCGGGCGCTGACCTCGTCGCCTGTCCGAGGCGGCAGCTCGACCATCGGCGCGAGTGCCTCGGTGAGGTCACGGACGGCGTTCTCGAGCTCGACGAGGCGCGTCTGGTCGCCGCGCAGCTGCTCGCTGATGATCAGGCTGCCGCCGAGCACGGACAGCAGCACCACGACGATCCCTGCGCTGGCGAGGAACGGGAGCTGCCGGTTGAGCAGCGGCTCGCCGGAGATGCGATACCAGCCGATCCCGCCGGCCACGGCAGCAAGGAGCAGCACGCCGAGGCCGACCCAGAGACGGGTGCGCGAGGTGTTCATTTGTCCTCCGGACGGACGGAGCCCGGCGAGGAAGCCGAGCAGGAGAGGGAGGGCGAGCAGCCCGAAGACGACGAAGGCGAAGCAGGACGCGACGATCCCGGGAAGCGTCATACCGGGGTCCCGAGGTAGGCGGTCCGGAGGCGGCCCTGCATGGTGCGGACCGCGTCGCCCTCGGCGGACGCGACCACCTGGCCCTTCTCGAGGACGTAGGCCCGGTCGGCCAGGTCGAGGGCCAGCACATTCTGCTCGACGATGAGCACCGCGACCCCGAGGGTGCGGTTGACCTCGGCGATGAGGCTGAAGGCTCGCTCGGTCATGACGGGTGAGAGGCCCAGTGAGGCCTCGTCGACGAGCATCAGCCGGGGCGACGCCATCAGTGCCCGGCCGAGCGCCAGCATCTGCTGCTGGCCGCCGGACAGGGTTCCGGCCTTCTGCTCGCGCCGCTCGTGAAGGATCGGGAAGGTGGCGTAGACCCGGTCGAGGGACTCCCCGACCTGCACCTTGTCGTTGACGGAGTACGCCCCGACGGCGAGGTTGTCGGCGACGGTGAGGTCGCGCAGCATGCCGCGGCCCTCGGGCACCATCACCACGCCGGCGGACACGAGCCGCTCGGGTGTGGTGCCGGTGACAAGCCGCCCGTCGAGGTGCACCGTGCCGGACATCGGTCGGAGCAGCCCGGTGACGGTGCGGAGCGTCGTGGTCTTGCCGGCCCCGTTGGAGCCCATCAGGGCGACGACCTCGCCCTCACCGACCTCCAGGGAGACGCCGAAGAGGACCTGCAGCGAGCCGTAGCCGGAGCACAGGTCGCGCACCTCGAGCAGCGTCATCCCACCGGCTCCAGGGTGCCGCGGCCGAGGAAGCTCTCGACCACGCGGGGCTGCGCGGTGACCTGCGCCGGGGTGCCCTCGGCGATGAGAGCACCGGACTCGAGGCAGTAGCAGTAGTCGCAGGTGTCGGCGATGAGGGGCACGTGGTGCTCGATGACGACAAGGGTGAGGCCGAGCTCGTCGCGCAGTGCGCGGAAGCGGTCCCCCAGGGCGTGCGCCTCCTCCGGCGTGAGGCCGGCGGAGGCCTCGTCGAGCATCAGCAGGTCGGGACCCGACGCGACGGCCGCGGCGATCTCGACGATCCGCATCGTCCCGTAGGGGAGGTCGCCCAGCCGCTCGGCGGCCAGGTGCTCCAGGCCGAAGAGCTCGAGGGCCTGGTCGGCGCGGCGTCGCAGCTCGCGCTCCGTCGAGACGGCCGCGCCGAGGGCCAGCATCCCGGTGGCAGCGGGGTACTGCGCCATCCAGCCCTGGGCGAGCAGCACGTTCTCGCGGACGGTCTCCGCCCGGACCAGACCCATGTCCTGGAAGGTCCTTGCCACGCCACGCGCGGAGCGGCCGGCCGCCGGTGCGGTGAGGAGCTCGCGGCCACGGTAGGTGATCGAGCCGGTCGTCGGGGCGAGGCCGGAGACGGCATTGAAGAAGGTCGACTTCCCGGCGCCGTTGGCCCCGATCAGCCCGACGATCTCGTTGCGCCTGACCTCGAGGTCGACGTCGGCGAGCGCGACGACCCCGCCGTAGCGGACGGACACCTCGCTCGCCACGAGCAGCGCGGGCACGGGCAGCCTCTGGGTCAAGGGGCGCGGCACCTCACGCAGCGAGCGGGCTCGCGCGGCAGCAAGCACCGGATCGGTGGCGAGGGGGCGCGGCACCGGGCGCTCGGTCACGGCACCGAGCTGGTCGCGCAGGCCGCGCAGGACCCCGCCGATGCCCTCCGGCTGGAGCACGACCGAGAGCACGAGAACGCCGGCCAGGATCACCGGGATCAGCAGCTGGATGCCCGAGCCGAACTGCGGGGCGAGCAGCCCGGGCACGGCCTTGGTCGCGAACGCCGCGATCAGGATGCCGATCGGCGAGCGCGCGCCCCCCACGACCACGATGGCGACGAGCAGGAGCGACTCACGCAGGATGAACGGCTGGGTGTCGCTGACACTGGTCTGCTGCAGCGCGAACAGCGCGCCCCCGAGCCCGGTGATGGCACCGCTCACGGCATACGCGAACAGCTTCGTCCGGCCGGTCGCGACTCCGAACGCGACGGCGCGCTGCTCGACGTCCCGGACGGCGAGCAGCGAGCGCCCACCCCTGGTACGACGGAGGCCGGCGAGCACGAGCAGGACACCGACGACGAGGGCGACCCCGAGGTAGTACTGGGAGGTGACGCCGGCGAGGTAGCTCGGCGGGTCGAAGGTCTTGCCGACGAACTTGACCTGGTCCCACTTGTTGGGGATCTGCTGCGCGAACTGCTGGAACGCCAGGGAGGCGATCGCGACCTGGAGACCCCGGATGCGCAGGGCGGGCAGTCCCACCACGACGGCGGTGAGGCTGGTCATCGCGGCCGCACCGGCAAAGGCCAGCAGCCAGGGTGCGCCGTGGGTGCCCAGGCCGAGCGCGCTGAAGCAGCCGACCCCGAACAGCGCCGCATGGGCCAGCGAGAGCTGGCCCGTCGAGCCGACGAGGACGTCGAGCCCGAGCGCGACGAGCGCGACACAGCTGGCAGAGGTGACGATGGCGGTCTGGGGCACGTTCATGAACGCAGGTGCGAGGAGCACCAGCGCGATCAGCGCCAGGCCACTCACCCGGCTGGGCAGGTCACGCCGCGACACGGGCACTCCCGAGCAGTCCGCGGGGCCGGACGACGAGCACCACGAGGACCGCGACGAAGATGACGCCCGCGCTGGTGGTTGGGTCGACCCGGGAGCCGACGATCCCGTTGACCAGCCCGACGGCGAGGCTCCCGACGACGGCACCGCCCAGACTGTCCAGTCCGCCGATCACCGCACCGGCAAGGGCGCTGAGCAGCGCGCTGGTCAGCGAGAACGGCGTGAGCGAGCCCGTGAGATTCGCGAGCAGCGCCGCGGCGGCGCCGGAGAGCAGACCCGCGACGCCCCACGAGAAGACGTAGACCCGGTTGACCGGGACGCCCAGGAGCCGGGCGACCGTCGGGTCGCTCGTGGTGGCCCGGGTGGCCAGGCCGAAGGACGTGCGCGTGAGGAACAGCCACAGCCCGAGTGCCACGACCGCCGCGAGACCGAGCAGGGTCATCTCGGTCACCGTCAGCGTCGCCCCGCCGATCTCGACGGAGCCGTTCCCGACCGGGGACGGGGCCGGGAACGGGTCGAGGCCGTAGAGCTTCAGCTCGAGCAGCGCCAGGAACAGCGCCACCGCGAGGGTCGCCACCAGGCTGTCGAGCGCGGGACGGCCGAGCAGGGGCCGCATGACGAGGCGCTCCACCACGAGGCCCAGGACACCGCCGATCAGCATCGCGACCAGCGCCGCCACGAACACCGGGGGGCGGACCCCGAGCAGGCCGTTGTCGTGCCACCACAGCCCGGCGTAGAGGCCGAAGGCACCGATCTCACCCACCGCGAGCGACAGCACCCGGGTGCCGGAGTAGATGAGCACGACGGCCAGGGCGAGCATCGAGTAGGCCGATGCGTAGGCCAGCCCGAGGACGAGCGCGCTGAGCACTAGTACTTCGCCGCGTAGTCGGACTCGGTGGCCCAGACCGATCGGCCCGAGGCGCCGGATCCCTTGACCGCCATGACGATGGTGCGGTCACCGCTGCCGTATCTCTTGCCGCCGGTGAAGTCGAGCGGCGGCCAGCACATCGCGGCGCCCGTCACGACGTCCTTCGTGCCGGTGCGGAGGTTCTGCATCGCGACCCGGAAGCTGTTGCGTCCCAGGTCGGGGCCCGCGCCGTGCAACCCGGCGGAGATGATCTGGCCGAAGCCCCAGGCGGCCAGTCCGATGTCCTTGTCCTGAGTGGTCTTGCCCTCGGTGTTGACCCTGTTGAACGTCGCGTAACGGGGATCGCTCAGTCCGCCCCACGGACTGAAGGACCTGGCGCCGTCGAGGGCGCCGGCCGCCGGGGTCAGCGCGAGGTTGAAGCCCCACGCGATCGAGCTGCTCACCCACGTCGGGTGGTAGCCGTCGGCCTGGCTCTCCTTGCTGATGTTGATGGCGTTGTTGGGCGCGACGTAGAGCCAGACGGACTGCGCGCCGTCGGTCTTGAGCTTCTGCGCCTCGGCGAGGAACTGGTTGCCCATCCCGTCGACGACCTCGTTGTGGACGACCTGCAGCCCGATGCGCTTCGCCTCGGCGACGAAAGCGTCGCGGGCCGGGTAGGCCGTCGGGTCGTTCTCGCCCACGAAGCCGACCTTCGTGACATGCAGCCGGTCCTTCATGTAGTCGGCGATCTGGACGCCGTTGTGCACCTGGTCGGTGCCGACATAGAACCCGTCGTCCGGGATGGCCTGAGCGTGCGGCATCTGGTTGATGAGGTGCGGGATGCCGGCCTTGTGCAACGCCGTGACGAGGGCGCCCTCGACCGAGATCCGGTCCAGGGACACCGCCGCGAAGATCCCGTCGCTCACCGCCTGCTGCACGGCGGTGCGGGCACCGGCCTCCGTGCTGCCGGTGTCATAGATCGTGACTGTCACGTTGCGGCCGTAGATGCCGCCCTTGCTCTTCACGTAGTCGAAGTAGTTCTGGGCCTGCTTGTCGATCGTCGGGGGCACCGGTGCGGCACCCGTCTTGGGCACGAACAGCCCGATCTTCACCGAGGTCTTGGTCACACCCGTCTGGCTCCCGGCGGGCACCGCCGACGGCCCGGTCGTCCCGCCCGACGTGGCACCGCCTGACGTGCCCGTCGCACCGCCCGAGGTGGTCCCTCCGGAGGTCGAGCTGCCGCTCGTGGAGGTCGAGCCGCCGGTCGAGAAACCGGAGGTCCCTCCCGAGGCACCGACAACGACGCCCCCGGTGGTGTCAGCCCGCGGGAGGCCACCGGTCGTGCCGGTGGTCCCGCCCTGAGCCGCAGGCAGACCGCCCTGGGACAGCGAGGTGCTGTCGTTGCCGTCGCT
>JAWWOJ010000065.1:0-6203 GCA_033851885.1 Frankiales bacterium
GGGCAGGTGATCGAGCAGCACGGTGATCCCCGCGACCGCGTCCAGCGGCACGTGCACGTCCGGCTCGAGATTGCCCGGGTGCGCCAGGTCGACGGTGACCACCCACGGCGGCCTGGGCTGCCGGAAGCCCTGCGTGTTCATGCCGTCCAGGTCGGACCCGACGACCACCACCAGGTCGGCCGCGTCCCAGAGGTCACCGGCCTCCTTCGTGTGCGGCGGCAACGGCACGAGGTGCGGGTCGTCCGGCGAGAGCAGCCCGCGACCGCCGTACGACGTGAGGAGCGGAGCGCCGAGGCGACGGCAGAGATCCGCGACGAGCGGGCCGGCACCTGAGGCGGTCGCTCCCCCGCCCGCCCAGACCAGCGGCCGCTCGAAGGAGTGCGGGAACGCCTCGCGGTCGGGCAGGAAGCCGCGGGTCGGCGGGATGTGGGTCTCGGGCACCGGCACGGGGACGTCGGCCGACAGGAGGTCCGTCGGGATCTCGACGTACACCGGTCGCCGCGGGTGGATCATCGCCAGCCGTCCGGCGCGGACGAGCACGTCGTGCAGGTCTTCAGCACGCTCGACCCGGACCTGGGCCTTGGTCACCGGCCGGAAGAACGATGCCTGGTCGGTGGTCTCGTGCAGGACACCGCGGAAGACGCCCGGCCGGCGGGCCGTCGTCGGGATGTCGGTCGCGACGACCAGCAGCGGGCTGTGGCACGCCCAGGCCTCGCCCACGGCCGTGACGATGTTGGAGGCGCCCGGTCCGGTGGTGGTCAGGGCAACCCCGAGCCGACCCGTCGCGCGGGCATAGCCGTCGGCGGCGTAGCCCGCCGTCTGCTCGTGCCGAACGCCCACCAGCCGGACACCGCTGCCCGGGAATCCCTTCCAGGCGGCCAGGTTGTGCACGCCTGGCAGCCCGAACACGACGTCGACACCGAGCTCTGCGAGCCCGGCGACGAGGGCCTCACCTCCGGTCGGCACGGGTGACGTCCTCGATCTGCTCGGTCGTCAGGCCCAGCGCCCGCAGCACCTCATCGGTGTGCTGGCCCAGCGTCGGGGGTGCGTCGTGCGGCCTCGGGCGTCGGCCGTCGAGCCGGAGCGGGGAGCCGACGACGGTGACGGGTCCAGCTGGATGGGCGAGGGTCGCGAGCTGGCCTGTCGCCACGAGCTGCGGGTCGCTCGGGAGCTGCCCGAGGTCCTGCACCGGTGCGCACGGGATCCCGTGCTGCGTCAGGACCTCGACCCATTCCCGGGCCGTCCGCAACGCCAGCGCGGCCTCGAGGGCGAGCAGCACAGCCGCGCGGTCCTCGACCCTTCCCGCGTTGGTCGCCCAGCTCGCCACGGGTACGACCGACAGCGCGGTGCAGAGATCGGCGAACTGGCTGTCGTTGCCGGCACCGACGACCAACGCGGTGTCCGCGCAGCGGAGCGGCCCGTAGGGGACGATGTTCGGGTGCGCGTTGCCCGAAGGGGTCGGGACCTGCCCGCCGACGAGGGCGTTGCTGGCCTGGTTGACGAGCATCGCCACGGCCGACTCGAGCAGCCCGACCTCGACCTGCAGAGGGCGCCGGGCCACCAGGCCCGCCAGCGCACCGATCGCCGCGTACAGGCCCGCGACGATGTCGGCGACGGCCACGCCCACCTTGGTGGGCTGATCGGTCCCGGTCACCGACATCAGCCCGGACCGGGCCTGTGCCATCACGTCGTACCCGGGCTTGTCCCGGTCGGGACCGTCCCCACCCGCCCCGCGGACACTGACCCACACCACAGATCCCTTGTCCCGCAGGCGATCCAGCGACAGCGCCTTGAGGTGCCGGGGCAGGAAGTTCTCGACGACGACGTCCGCCCCTTCGGCGAGCCGGGCAACCACGGCCTGTCCCGCATCAGTCGAGAGGTCCAGCGCGAGAGAGCGTCGGTCCCGGTTGACGCTGAAGAAGTAGGCCGCGTCGGCACCGTGGAACGGCGGCCCCCAGTGCCGGGTGTCGTCACCCACTCCGGGGCGTTCGACCTTGAGGACATCCGCGCCGAGGTCGGCGAGCACCATGCAGCAGTAGGGGCCGGCCAGCACCCTCGACAGGTCCAGCACCTTCGCGCCCGCCAGCGGGCCGTCGTACGCCTGGCGCACCGGCCAGCCGGGACCGGCCGCGAGCGATTCCGTGAGGCTGGGCACGCACCCAACCTAGCCATCAGCGCAGCCTGACGCGCTCCTCGATGGGATCCTTGGAGCGCGGTCCTGCCGGGTACGCCGGTACGAGCCGGCTGGACGCCGAGAGCGGCGTGGCGACGTCCTCGAGCGACTTGCCCTCCGCCGCGACCCCGAGGGTGGCGGCGACCACGCCACCCGCGACCATCACCGCGGCGCCGAGCAGGTAGCCGAGGAACAGCCGGGTGCTGTCCTTGCCGTCACCGACCAGGGAGCCGTAGATGACCGGGCCGAGGGCACCGAAGCCCTGGGCGATGGCGAAGAAGACCGCGATGGCCTTGGCGCGGACCTCGATGGGGAAGATCTCCGACACGGTGAGGTAGGCCGCGGAGGCGCCGGCCGAGGCGAAGAAGAAGATGACCGACCAGGCGATCGTCTGGGTCACCGCGGTCAGCACGCCGGCCTGGAACAGCACGGCGGTCACGAGCAGCAGCCCGCCCGACAGCAGGTAGGTGCCGGAGATCATCCGGCGCCGCCCGACGGTGTCGAACAGGTGCCCGAGCAGCAGCGGGCCGGCGAGATTCCCCAGGGCGAAGGCGATGAAGTAGTACGGCAGCGAGGCGTCGCCCACGCCGTAGAACTGCTTCAGCACCAGGCCGTAGGTGAAGAAGATCGCGTTGTAGAGGAACGACTGGGTGATCATCAGCGTGGCACCCAGGGTCGCCCGCCGCGGCATCTCCCGGAACAGCACGCCCACGAGCGTCGGGTAGCCCATCTCCGTCGTCGGGCTGATCTCGATGGCCTTGCTCTCGTCGACCGGAGGCAGCGTCCCCTGGGATTGCTCGATCCAGCGCTCCATCCGGGCGATCTCGACCTCGGCCTCCTCCTCCCGGCCCTTCATCATGAGCCAGCGGGGACTCTCCGGAAGGTGTCTGCGGACCAGCAGGATGACCACCCCGAGGACCGGTCCGATGAGGAAGCCGGCCCGCCAGGCGAAGTCCTTGGCGACGTTGTTGAAGATGACCAGCTGGGCGAAGGTTGCCAGCAGCGCCCCGCCCCAGTAGGTGCCGTTGACGGCGATGTCGACGCGACCGCGGAAGCGGGCGGGCATCATCTCGTCGATGGCGGAGTTGATGGCGGCGTACTCGCCACCGATGCCGATGCCGGCCACGAAGCGCGTCACGTACAGGAAGAGCACCCAGCCCGGGCCGTTGCCCAGGGTGAGTGCGGTGAGGCCGCTGCCGACGAGGTAGATCCCCAGCGTGACCATGAACAGGTTGCGGCGACCGAGCCGGTCGGAGAGCTTGCCGAAGACGAGCGCACCGACCACCTCGCCCGCGAGGTAGACGGACGCGACGGCTCCGACGGCGGTGCCGGAGAGCCCGAGCGTCGCCTTGTCCGTCAGGGTCGGCACCACGATGCCGGCGATCTGGATCTCCAGCCCGTCGAGGATCCAAGCGACACCCAGGGCCATGACCATCCGGGTGAAGAACGGTGACCACGGGAGCCGGTCGATCCGGGCGGGAATGAGGGATCGCAAGGTGCCCCGTACGGGGGCTGACGCCGTCGTCATGGCGAGACCACTACCCGGACCCGATCGGTCAGGAACCTAGGGTGAGGGGGTGGCTCTCGACCCTGGCGCCTTGTCCCCCGCGGCACTGCAGTTCCTGTCGGAACGGCACCTCGCGACCCTGACCACCCTCCGGGACGACGGCTCCCCGCACGTCGTGGCTGTCGGCTTCACCTGGGACGCCGAGGCGGGCGTGGCGCGGGTCATCACGGACGGCGGGTCGCGCAAGGCGGCTCACGTTCGGGCCGGGTCGCGCGCTGTCGTCGGCCAGGTCGACGGGCCACGGTGGATGTCGCTCGAAGGGCCTGCGGTCGTCTCCGACGACCCCACCCGGGTCGCGGAGGCGGTACGGCGCTACAGCGGGCGCTACCGGATACCTCGCGAGAACCCGACGCGCGTGGTCATCGAGATCGCGGTCGACCGCGCCCTCGGCTCGGCCACCGTCCGCTAATCGCCCTGGACGTGGTGGCGTCCCTCCCACGGGGTACTGAGGACCACCGTGGTGCGGGTCGAGACCTGCGCCGCCGCACGGATCTCCTGGAGCAGCACCTCGAGCTCGGCGGGTCCGGGGACCCGGACCTTCAAGATGTAGCTCTCCTCGCCCGCCACGCTGTGACAGGCCTCGAGCTGCGGGAGGTGCCCGAGCTTCTCCGGGGCGTCGTCGGGAGCCGCTGGGTCGGTCGGTTTGATGGACACGAAGGCGGTCAACGGCGCGCCGGCCGCAACCGGGTCGACCTGCGCCCCGTAGCCGTGGATGGCACCGCGCTGCTCCAGCCGTCGCACACGCTGGTGCACGGCGCTCGTCGACAGCCCCGTGTCCTTGGCGAGGTCGGTGTAGGACCGACGGCCATCGGCCGCGAGCAGCCGAAGCAGCTGGCGGTCGACCGCGTCGAAGTCGCTCATGTGCGGGTCAGGGAGCGACCGATCACGATCCGCTGCACCTGGTTGGTGCCCTCGAAGATCTGCATGACCTTGGCCTCCCGGAAGTAGCGCTCAGCAGCGAAGTCCTCGACGTAGCCGGCACCACCGAGCACCTGGACCGTATCGGTCGTCACCTGCATGGCCGTGTCCGTGGCGAACAGCTTGGCCATGCTGGCCTGCGGACCATACGGCTTGCCCCGGTCCTTGAGGCGGGCAGCCACCAGATACAGGGCCCGCGCGGCCTCGATCTGCGTGGCCATGTCCGCCAGCAGGAACGTGACACCCTGGAACTCCGCGATGCTCGTGCCGAATTGCTTGCGTTGCTTGGCATAGGAGGTGGCCAGCTCCATGGCTGCCTGGGCGACGCCCACGGCCACCGCCGCGATTCCCAGCCGGCCGCTGTCGAGGGCGCTCATCGCGATCGTGAAGCCGTCGCCCTCGGCGCCGATGAGCCGGTCTGCCGGCACCCGGGCGCCGTCGAGGACGATGGTGGCGGTGTGGCTGGAGCGCATGCCCATCTTCTTCTCGGGCGGCTGCGGCAGCAGGCCGGGGGTGTCCTTGTCCGCCAGCAGGCAGGAGATGCCCGCCGGCCCCTCGCCACCGGTGCGGACCATCAGGTTGTAGAAGTCGGCATGCCCGCCGTGGGTGACCCAGGCCTTGGCCCCGTGGACGACGTAGTCGTCGCCGTCCTTTACCGCCTTGCTGCTCAGGGCGGCCGCATCGCTGCCGCTGTGCGCCTCGCTCAGGCAGTAGGCACCGAGCAGGTCCCCGCCGAGCATGTCGGGGAGGAAGCGCGCCTGCTGCTCGTCGGAACCCCACTGCGCGACCGGGAAGCAGGACAGGGTGTGCACACTGACTCCCACCCCGAGCCCGGCCCAGCCGCGCCCGATCTCCTCGAGGACCTGCAGGTACACCTCGTACGGCTGTCCCCCGCCCCCCAGCTCCTCCGGGTAGGCGAGTCCGAGCAGACCGGCCTTCCCGAGCGTCCTGAACAACTCCCGCGGGAACTCCGCCTGAGCCTCCATCTCGGCGGCGCGAGGGATCACCTCGCCCTCGACCAGGTCCCGGGTCAGCTCGACCAGTGCCTGCGCCTCGGGGGTCGGCAGTTCACGCCCAACAGCCATGATCCCGACGCTACCGCCGCCGGCCTGTCACACCGCGCTGTCGGGTGCGCGGCGATGCGGACTACCTGTCCGAGGCGCTGGGTGTGCTCGCACGCCTACAACAATTGCTGCCAGACCGCGGGGGCGGTGCGGGGGGTGGCAGCAATTGTTGTAGGCGCGGGAGACCCTCACGGGGGGTCGGCTGGTCCGCCCCGGGATCGCGTGTCCACAGATTCGCGTTCGGGCCGGGAGGCGTCACCGGGCAGGCCCAGACTCCTCTCATGCATGCGGGGCAGGCGCTACGGGCGGCCCGTCAGCAACGCGGCTGGAGCCAGCGGCAACTGGCGGCAGCAGCCGGCGTCGACCCGGCGGTCGTCGCTCGGGTGGAGAGCGGCGCGAGGCCCGGCTCGTGGGAGCTCGTGTCGGCGTTGCTGGCCGCGGCCGGCCGTGAGATCGCGCTGGCACTGCCGGCCATCGCACC
>JAWWOJ010000068.1:0-4604 GCA_033851885.1 Frankiales bacterium
GACCCCGACGACCTCCCCCTCTGACCCCAGCCACAGCCGGAGCGCACCTCCGGCCCACAGGCATGCCCTAGTACAACGGCTGCTCGTCCTGGGTCAGCGGGCCTCGCCCTGTTCCGACATCGCCTTGCAGGTTCTCCACGATGACCTGACGCTGAGCGGTCGCGGCCACGATCCGCGCCCGGAGCATCACCGCCGCCAAGGTACGGGCCGGGTCGAGCCCGTCGAGCCAACGTCGTAGCGCTCGGTCCACGACGTCGATCACGACCTCGCGGTTCTTCGCGCTGTCACACAACTGGATCACGGCCGCGAGGGCGTCCGGGTCGAACCGACATCGTTCATCGCGCGGCTCACGGCGGGCGTCCGCGTCGATGCTCGCGGTCTCCAGCGCCCTGTCGACGGCTGCGGTGATGACCTGCTCGGTGGCCATGCGCGCCATCCTGGCACGATCTCGGGCTGCCAGCTCGCTCGCAGGGGAGATATGCCTAGCGCCAGCACACGACGACAGAAGGTGTGGCCCGGAGGATGCACCCGACCGGTTCCTCGGCACTCCTGAGCGTCAGCCTCGGCAGCCGCTCGAGCACCACGGTCAGCGCCGCCGCGAGCTGCGAGCGAGCCAGGTTCCAGCCCGGGCAGAACTTCGGGCCGACCCCGAACGACAACACCTCCTTGCCCTGACGTTCGGGGTCGAAGCGACGCGGGTCGGCGAAGACGTCGGGGTCTCGGTTTCCCGCTGCCAGCGCGGCCAGCAGAAGGGTGCCGGCAGGCACAACCGTGTCTCCGACGGCCGCCTCCTGGGTGGCGAGCCGGGGCAGCAGGGCAACCGGCGGTTCCATCCGGAGCGTCTCGTTCACGAGCTTCGTCACGTCGGCGCCGCGCAGCTCAGGCCGGGTGAGGACGTGGAAGAACAGGTTGCTCATGGCGTCCGAGGTGGTCGTCGCGCCGACCGCATAGAGGAGCCTGACGTGGGACAGCACCTGCTGCTCGTCCATGCCCGCAGCGATCAGCTGGGAGAGCACATCGTCCTGCGGCTCGCGACGCCGATCGTCCATGACCGGCCGCACCACGTCGTCGATCGCCGCCGCGGCACGTGCGGCGCCGTGCGGGTCGGCGACGTGCGCGAGCAGGGCACGGGTCACTGCCCGCTGCCTGTCCTCGCTGCCGACGGGGAGGCCCAGCTTGCGGCTGATGGCCCAGTACGGGAGCACCTGCGCGAGCTCCGCCACCAGGTCGGCCTCGCCGCGGCCGGCGAAGCGATCCACGACCTCGTGGGCGAGGGGTATCAGCTGATCGTCGATGAAGTGGCTCACCGGACCTGACCGGAACGCCGGCATGGCCTGCCGACGCACCGCGAGGTGCTCGTCGCCATCCATGCTGATGAAGGTGCGTCCCACCGCCGGCTCCACCTGGAACTGGTAGATCGGGCCACCGGGGAAGCTCGCCTCGTCGACCATGAAGGACGTGAGGTCCGCATGGCGCGTGACCATCAGAGCGGGACGTCCGAGCAGCGTCGCGGGCGCGAGTCCGGGCCTGGAGCGGGCCGCGGCAAGCAGGTCGTGCAGTTCCTGGCCGGGCAGCAGCTCGGTGGTCACGTCCGGCCCGGTCACGAGCCCCACAGCCTCGGCCAGTCATCGGGCCTGAGAACCGCCTCCGTACCGCCGTCGACGAGCAGCAGCGAACCGCAGAAGTACCCGCCGTGAGGGCCGAGCAGGAACGCGACGAACGCGGCCAGCTCCTCCGGGCGGCCGCCGCGGCCCACGGGGATCGGCACCGCATCGATGTGCCGGCCCCAGGTCTCGTCCTGCCGCACCGATGCCGACATCGGCGTCTCGATGAGGCCGGGCATGAGCGCGTTGAGGCGGATGCCGCTGACCTCGGCCCAGGCCGGGGCGTTGCGGCGGACCCAGCGCGCAACAGCGACCTTCGTGCCCGGGTAGGCCGTGGTCGAGTCGTGCTCGTCCGCCAGCTGCCGTGCGAGCGGCTCGTCGCCGGCAAGGCACGCGTCCACCAGGTCCTGCTTCCAGGCCGGGTGGATCGTGGTGCTGTTGGAGCTGATGAGCACCACCGAGGACGGGTTGCGCAGCTTGGGTCGCAGCCCCGTCACCACGTCCACGGCACCGAAGTAGTTGACGCTGGCGAGCAGCGAGCCTGGTCGCGCGGTGAGACCCACCAGGCCGGCGAACATCACGGCGCCGTCGAGGCCGTCGGGCGCTGAGGTCGTGACGTGCCGGCGGCCCTCAGGCGTGCCGAGGTCGGCGTCGATGTCGGAGCCGTCCAGGTCCACGGTGATGACCTCGTGGCCCTCCGCCCGGAGCAGCTCGGTCGTCGCCTTGCCCATGCCGCTGGCGGCACCGGTGACGAGGAACCTCACTGCTGCTCGGCCCAGCGCTTCTCTGCGTACTCCTTCAACGCGTAGGCCGTCGCGTTGAAGCCCGCGGTCACCCACTGTTGCTGCATGTCGAAGATGACGTCGGCACTGGGGCCCTGGAAGACGTCTGTGGTGCAGTACGACGAGCGCCCGTCGCCCAGGTCCTCGACCCACTGGTCCCGGATGGCCAGCATCGGGGCGAACGAGTCGCCGGTGTCGTACTGCAGGTGGCGGGGCGCGTCGACGATGCGCAGGTGCTCGAGGGTCGTGAAGGTCTGGCCGGGCTTCGCCGGATCGGGCAGGTGCAACAGCACGTCGGAGCCGACCTCGAGGACCGCTTCGACCTTGAAGGTGTAGGGGTTCCACTCGATGTAGCGCGGGAAGTCGACGACGATCGACCAGACGAGGTCCTGCGGCGCGTCGATCTCGACCGTGTCGCTGACGATCGTCGTGTCGTTGCGCTGCGCACCCGTCATGCCGGCATGTACTCCCCGCCGTTGACGTCGAGGATGGCGCCGGTGACCTCCGACGCGTAGTCGCTGAGCAGCATGATGATGGCGCCAGCGCACTTCTCGTCGGTGGGGATGCGGCCGAGCGGGTTGCGCGAGGCGATGTCGTCGTAGACGTCCTGTTCGGTGACGCCGCGGCTCTCCGACTCCATCTGGAGGTAGAAGCGCACACCGGGGCCGTCGAGCCAGCCCATGATCGCCTGGTTGACGCGGATGTTGTGCTCGCCCATCTCCAGCGCCATGAACTGGGTCGCACAGGTCATCGCGGCCTTGGCGATCGCATAGCCGCCTTCGCCCTTCATCGGCTTGCGCGTCGTCATGGTGCCGACGTTGACAATCGAGCCGTGGCCGGCGGCGATCATATGCGGCTTCGCGAGCCGGGCCATCTGCAGCGAGCCGTGCACGATCACGTCGAAGGAGCGGCGCAACGCCTTGTCGGGGGTCTCGAGCAGGTCGTGGAAGCCCGGGTGCGCGTAGGCGGAGTTGACCAGGCCGGTCACCTTGCCGAAGCGCTCGATGGCGGTGTCGATGACCTTCGCGCAGTCCTCCTCCTTGCGGACATCGCAGGCGACGGCGACCGCCTTGCCGTCGTTCTCCTTCTCGAGCTGCTCCGTCACGCCGCCGGAGCGGGCGGCCATGACGACCTGCGCGCCCTCGTCCACGCAGCGCTGGGCGAGCTTGGCGCCCATGCCGGCGCCGACGCCGGTGATGACGATGACCTCGTCCTTCAGGATCACAGGTAAGCCCTCTCGTAGAACGCGAAGTCGCTGGCGAGCTGCTCGGTCGAGAGCCCGAAGTCCGCGGCGGTGTAGCTGTGAGTGCCGTGCTTCTCCTGGCGGTTGATCTCCAGGTAGTCGTTGAAGGCCGCGAGGTCGGCGTCGGTCACCTCGAGCCCGAGCTGTGCCATCACCGACAGCACCGTCTCGAGCGGCTCGGCCACCGTGCTCTTGAAGGGCACGTCGACGAAGCGCTCCGGCCGCCGCTTGCGTACCTCGTCGAACTGCCGCAACGACTCCTGGAACCGCTCGCTCCAGTAGGGCCCGATCTTCAGCGGATCGGCGGCGTCGGAGTACTGCGACGTCATGGACTGCACCATCGAGGCGTACGACGGGACAGCGCTGGTCGGCGTCCGGTGGGTCATCACGATCTTGCAGTCCGGGAACTCGTCGAGGGTGGTGTCGACCGCGGTGAGGTGGTGCGGGGACTTCAGCACCCACTTCTTGCCGGCTCGGTCCTTGTCCTGCCACTGCAGGACCTGCAGCCACTCCCGCAGCTCGGCGTAACCCCGGGACTGGTCGTAGGAACGGAGCCAGACGCCGTAGGAAGGGATCCAGTAGAACGAGTCGTAGGACATCGCCGTGAAGCTGCGGTCGAGCAGCAGGATGTCCTCCTCCGGCCCGTCCCAGACGACCGTGTGGATGTCGCCGAACTCGGGGGAGAGCTCGAGGAACAGGTCCATCATCTTCTTGGCCTTGCCCTTGCGGATCTCGGCGGCCGGCGACTCGCCCGGGAACGGCAGCGGATAGCTGCACTCCCATGACAGCGTGCTGGTGAGCTGCGGGCTCGCGCTCATCAACCGGTGCAGCAGAGTGCTCCCGGTGCGAGGGAGGCCGAGGATCTCGGCGGCTACTTCGACTGGTACGTCGAGGATCTCGGGGTTGTCGGCCTGCAGCTGGCGGAGCCTGAGCCGGTCGACGAGCAGGGCCGTCAGGCGGCGCTCCGTCATCGAG
>JAWWOJ010000094.1:0-3252 GCA_033851885.1 Frankiales bacterium
CGAACCCGCGGGAGACCCATGAACCGCTGGGCGATGGTCAGGATCTCCCGGCCGGTGCGCCCGGTGTGCTGGGCGGATGCGTCGAGGAGGACGCCGACATCGAGTCCGGGGTTGGGCAGGTCCGCGTAGTGGCGTCCGGAGATCGTGGCGGTTCCCGATGTGGCGATCGTGAGGCCGACGAGGATCCGCATGGTGGTTGACTTCCCGGCGCCGTTGGGGCCGAGAAAGCCGGTCACACGACCCGCTCGGGCGGTGAAGCTGACGTCATCGACGGCGGTAAAGGAGCCGTAGATCCGGGTGACTGATTCGATGGTGATCATGGGGAAAGTTCCTTACGGTCGGGGCTGTCGGGCAGCCGGCTCGCGGTTGACGGCCGGGAGCTGGGGAGCCCATTCCGGCTGATGGGCAAGGGTTTGAGGCCCATGACGACCAGTCCGACCCTCTGAGGTTTCGTCGAAAGGTTCAGGATGTGGTTCACGGTTGGCGTTCTGCCATCAATTGGGTGTCCAGGGCTCTGGCTTGAAAGTTCACTGTGTTCGCCAGGAACCAACTGGCGTATGCGCACGAATTGGACCGCAGCAGACGTCGCCGGACGTCGCTCACCGGCTGCGACGCCATGGCTCGCCGGGTGCCATCACGTACTGCGCGAGCACATGGCGCCAGGGAATGACGGCGATGATGATGACGACCCAGAGGACCGCACCGGCCTGGGTGCGGGTGGCGCCCTCGAGTTGATTATCCGACCACAACGGGAGGGCGACGACTCCAAGCCAGAGCAGCTTCCATGAGACTTCGAAGAGCAGGATGGGAAGCATGCGCTGGGGGTACCGGATGCCGAGCAGTGCCAGGACCGACATGGCTATGAGCAGGCACTCCTTGGTGCCTTCCGCAAGCCCCCAGGGCTCGTGGTTAAAGAGCAGGGGCCACTTGATCACAGCAAGGCACACCCCCATGACGAGGTAACCGACGCGAAGCAGATTCAGCTGCCACAGCGAGAGCTTTTCAGAGGGTCGTGCGCCTCGTTCCTCGGATGGGTCCGGCTGGAGGGATGTGGTCAGCGATGGTTCCCGTAGCTGCTTCATGATGACTCCTTGGTGAGTGTCGTTACACAACGATGGCGCCGGGGACGGTTTCCCACCCCGGGGCGTTTTGGCTCGGGGACACGCCTGGAGGCGTACCCCCACGTCTCTGGGCACGGAGCGTGGTGGTCAGCTGCTTGCGATGCGGGTCAGGAGGCGTCGACGGAGTCGGTGCAGTTGTGGCATCAGTCCGTAGATGACGATCGGCACGGCGATGGTGGCGAGCACGAAGGTGCGTGCGACCGGTGTGAGTGTGCTGAGCCAGTCTCCGAGCGCGAGGTTGAGGATGGTGAGGGTCGGGAAGACGGCCAGCCAGATCATCAGGGCCAACTGGTGCTTTGTCGGGGGGCCGGCCGCGGGGGGCCGGGAGCTCGGGGTCGGGTTGGGGGTGGTCATGCTGACTCCTTCGGGTAGGTGTTTGCGGTTGGTGTGGGCGGGAATCCGTGGTCGAGGTCGCGCACGGCGTTGCGCACGTCGTCGTCGACCAGGTCGGCGTTGAGGGCGATGGCGGCCGCGGAGCCGGCACCTGCCGCGGTGATGACCTGGGCGCGCGGGTTGACGACGTTGCCGGCGGCCCAGACTCCGGGGACGCTCGTGCGTCCGGTGGCGTCTGCGGTGACCCAGCCGTCGGCGTCGACCTCGCAGCCCAGGCCGACGAGAAGAGTGTTGTTCGGGACGAAGCGGGGCGGCACGAACAGCGCGTCGCGGGGAATGACACAGCCGTCGTCCATCTGTACGCCGCGCAGATGGTCGTCGTCGATGACCAGCTGTTCGATGGTGCCTTCCACGACGCCGATGGCGCGGGAGAGCAACTCGGTCCGCTCGGCTGCGGTGAGGGTGTCGGGCGGGGTGAAGTAGACGAGGTCGTGAGTCCATTGCCGGACGATCTGTGCGTACCGGACGGCGCCCGGGGTCCCACCGATGACGCCGAGCTGGCGGTCGCGGACCTCGTGACCGTGGCAGTAGGGGCAGTGCAGGACCTCGCGGGCCCACCGGTCGCGCAGCCCCGGGATGTTCGGCAGCTCATCGCGCATACCGGTCGTGACCAGGAGCCGCCGTGCCGAGATCCGCTCACCGCCGGCGAGGAGGACCCAGAAACCGCTGCGGCCGTCGGGCACCAGGTCGGTGACGGTGCCCGGCACGATGTCGCCGCCGTACCCCTTGACCTCGTTCCTGCCGGTGGCGAGCAGCTCGGCGGGTGGGATGCCGTCGCGTGAGAGGTAGCCGTGCATGTGGGTGGCCGGGGCGTTGCGCGGCTCACCGGCGTCCACCACGAGAACCTTGCGGCGGGCACGGGAGAGGACCAGGGCTGCCGACAGGCCGGCGGCGCCTCCGCCGATGACCACCACGTGGTATCTGTTCATGCCCCAAAGGCTGGAGCCGCGCGGGCAGTTCACCTACGAACGTTGCTGTTTCCGGGAAATTGGAGTCAGATGAGCCTCGTGGAGGACACCTCAGCGGCGGCCATCGCCGCCGCGCTCGACCAGGTCGGGCCCCGGCTCAAGCGACTACGCACGCACCGCCAGATGACCCTCACCGGTGTTGCGCAAACGACCGGTATCTCCAAGAGCACGCTGTCACGGCTCGAGACCGGGGGACGGCGGCCCACCCTGGAACTGCTCCTTGCGCTGTCGCATGCCTACCGGGTGCCGCTGGACGACCTCGTTGCGGCGCCCGAGGAGGGCGACCCACGCCTCCAGCTCAAGCCCGGCCGCGTCAAGGGCAGGATCGTGATCCCACTGACCCGGCAGCCGGACGGCATGCAGGCCTGGAAGATCATCATCCCGACCAGCAAGGTCACCCCAGAGCCGCGCGCGCACGACGGCTACGAGTGGATCTATGTTCTGTCCGGCCACATGCGGCTGGTTCTCGGCGACCGGGACTGGGTGCTCGGGCCGGGTGAGGTGGCCAGCTTCGACACCACGGTGCCGCATTGGTTCGGCAGCACAGGGGCTGAGCCCGCGGAGATTCTCAGCATCTTCGGACGACCGGGCGAACGCATGAGCGTCCCCGAAACGTCTCCCCGGGCCTAGCTACTTCCACCTGAAAACTGAGGTCGGCTGGGCATTCGGTTGAGAGGCCGTGGTCCGTGGCGGGTTGGATTCGTTTCCGGGCGCGGTTCACGCCGCTTGGGCCGCGGCCAGGCGCGTGATCTTTACGAGGTTGTGGGCGA
>JAWWOJ010000112.1:0-2892 GCA_033851885.1 Frankiales bacterium
TCCCCGTCAAAGGGTCCGCTTCTTGTTGCTAGCCGTTGCCCTCTCCGCGATCGTGGTCCTGGCAGGCTGTGGCAGCAGCTCGAGCAGCAGCAGCTCGACCACGGCCAGTTCGGGCGGTGGCGGGGAATCCACCACCGCGAGCGAACCGCAGGGGACCCCGATCAAGATCGGGGTCGTCTACACCTCCGGTAGCCCGATCCAGAACAGCGTCAACGTCTACGCCGCCGACAAGGCGGCGATCCAGGCGCTCAACGAAGCCGGCGGGTTGAACGGCCAGCCGGTCGAACTCGTCGCCTGTGACGACAAGGGTGACCCCAACCAGACCGAATCCTGTGGCCGCAAGTTGGTCAGCGAAGAAGTGGCCGCCGTCGCCGGCGGCATCCTGATCAACGGCGCGACGTTGAACCCGATCCTTGCCGCGGCGAAGATCCCGCAGATCGGGATCGTTCCCTACACCCCGGTCGAGTTCAACGCCAAGAACGTCTTCCTCTTCAACGGCGGTGGCTTCTTCGGCTCCGAGGCGCTTGCCGCCTACCTCGGCCAGCAGAAACTGACCACGTCCTTGGTCACCGCGCAGGGCGCGGCTGCAGAAGGCTTCAAGGCGGCGATGGAAGGCTCGATCGCCGCCGCGGGAGGCAAGTTCACCAACATCGTCCCGGTCAGCGCGACCCAGAGCGACTGGGCGCCGATCGTCGCCGCGGCGACCAGCAACAACGCCAACTCGGTGATGGATCTGGTCGACACCGAACAGACCAAGCAGCTCTTGGCCGCCAACGAGCAGGCAGGCGCTCCGATCGAACACATCTTCACCGTCAGCAACTTCACCACCGAAGACTCGGCTGAAATCGGCGGCGAAGGGGCGCTGGAAAGGATCGTGACCGGCGGCTCCTACCCACCCTTCGACTCCAAGGTACCGGCGATGGAAGAATTCACCGAACAGATGACGGCGGAGTTCGAAGCCGGCGAAACGGAAGCGAGGATCGGACGCCAGGACCTCGGCTCGTTCGGGGGTTGGCTCGCCGTCAAGGCCCTCGAAACGCTCGCGGAACAGGGTGAACTCGCCAAAGAAGTCACCGCCGCGACGGTCACCAAAGCCCTCGACTCGGCGAAAAACGTGGAACTCGGCGGGGCGACCCCACCGTGGACCCCGTCCGCCCCGGGCCCGGAAGGCTTCGCGCGGGTGGCGAACGAAAAAACGTACCTGATCGGCTTCAAAGGTGGCGAACAGTTCCTGATCGCGCCGCAGCCGCTGACGGTCGAAGAAATCATCGCCGGCAAAGCCCCGGCCCCTCCGGGGTCGTGAGCCTCCGGCTCGGTCGATAGGTGGACTCGCTGCTCGAGGTTCGCGGACTGTCCTCCGGCTACCACGGTCACCCCGTGGTAGCCGGAATCGACCTTGACGTCGGCAGGGGCGAGGTCGTCGCCATGCTCGGCCAGAACGGGGCCGGAAAGAGCACGACCCTGCTCACCTTGGCCGGGCATCTCCGCCCCCTCTCCGGGAGGATCACGATTTCCGGCAAGGCGGTCAGCGGGCCAGCCCACACGAGGGCCCAGGAAGGGCTCGCGTTCGTGCCCGAGGGGCGCTCGGTCTTCGGCGGTCTGAGCACCCGGGACAACCTCCGGGTCGGGCGTTGCGAGGTCGACGACGCGACCGCCCTCTTCCCCGAGTTGAAGCCGCTGCTCGGTCGGCCGGCGGGGAAGCTCTCCGGCGGTGAGCAGCAGATGCTCTCCCTGGGGCGGGCACTGGCTCGTCACCCCGACCTGCTGCTGGCCGACGAGCTTTCGCTCGGGCTGGCGCCGCTGGTCGTGACCCGCCTGCTGGAGGCCGTCCGGGCGGCGGCCGACGAGCGTGGCATGGGCGTGCTCCTGGTCGAGCAGCACGTCCAGCAGGCACTTCGCTACGCCGATCGCATCTACATCCTGCGCCGCGGCACGATCGTCCGATCGGGCACGGTCGCGGAGGTGACTCCTTATCTGGAGGAGGCCTATCTGACCGGCCCCGACGGGGATGCCCTGGCGGCTGCCTCCGACCATTCCGGCGGCGACGGCGCGCCGTGACCAGGCTCGCGGGAAAGGTCGCGCTGATCACCGGTGCCGCCCGGGGCCAGGGCCGCAGCCATGCGCTGCGCCTCGCCCGTGAGGGTGCCGATGTGATCGCGCTGGATGTTGCCGCCGATGTCGGAAGCCCGGGGTCGACGCAGGCAACCCCGGCGGAGCTCGCCGACACCGGGGCCGCGATCGAGGCGATCGGACGCAGGGCCTTCACGGCAGCGGTCGACGTCCGCGACCGCGACGGCCTCGACGTTGCGCTCACCGCCGCGCTCGAGACCTTCGACTCCGGCCTCGACATCGTCGTCGCGAATGCCGGCATCTGCACCGTTCAGCCTTGGTACGAGGTGACGCCGGAGCTGTGGCAGGCGACCCTCGACGTCAACCTGACCGGAGCCTGGAACACCTGCTCGGTCGCGGCCCCCCACCTGGTCGAGCGGGGCGGCGGGTCGATCGTCCTGGTGAGTTCGTCGGCGGGCCTCAAGGGCATGGCCTTCCTGGTCCCCTACGCGGCCTCCAAGCACGGTCTGGTCGGCCTGATGCGAGCGCTTTCCAACGAGCTGGCCGAACACCGGATCCGGGTCAACTCGATCCACCCGGGTGCCGTCGAGACGCCGATGAGCGGCGGTATGGGGCGGATCGTGAAATTGCGTGAAGACAGTCCCCACCTGGCGGCGACCTTCCAGAACACGATGGGCGTCACCATGGTCGATCCATCCGACATCTCCGACGCGGTCGTCTTCCTGGTCTCGGACGAGTCGAAGTTCGTGACCGGGGTCACCCTTCCGATCGACGCGGGAACCACCGCGATATGACGCCGGCGTGATGGCTGCCGCGGCCGTC
>JAWWOJ010000128.1:0-10242 GCA_033851885.1 Frankiales bacterium
CATGTCGTGCTCGACGAGGAGCATCGCAGTGCCGAGCGTCCCGCGGATGCGTCCGAGCAGCTCGACGAGCTCGTGGGTCTCGGACGGGTCGAGGCCACTCGCCGGCTCATCAAGCAGCAGGACGTCAGGCTGCAGGCACAACGCTCTGCCGAGCTCGACGAGTCGGCCCGATCCGGCCGGCAGCGAGTCCGCCGGCAGGTCCGCGAGATCCAGCAGTCCCAGGAAGTCCAGCACCGCAAAGCTGCGTTCGCGAGCCTCGTTGAGCGCACGCTTCCGGGTGGGCAGCCGCAGCGCGTCGGAGATCACGCCACCGTGAGTGTGCTTGTGAGCAGCGACCATCAGGTTTTCGACGACGGAGAGCCCGGAGAACAGCTGTGCGACCTGGAAGGTGCGGCCCATGCCTCGGGCGGTTCGCTCATGGGGTACCGCCGCGGTGACGTCCATCCCGTGCAGAAGCACCTGTCCGCTGCTGGGCTTCTGCAGTCCCGTGATGACGTTGAACGTGACGGTCTTGCCCGCGCCGTTCGGACCGATGAGCCCGACGATCTCACCGGCGTGCACCGACAGGCTGACGCCGTCGACGGCCTTGAACGGGCCAAACGTGATCGCGATATCGCGGAGCTCGAGGATCGCCATCACGAACCGACCAGGACACCGGCGGCGGGAGCACTGGACGTCGTGCGTAGACGCCGTCCGAGACGCCCTATTCCGTCTGCGAGACCTTCGGGCAACAGGACCACGATGACGATCAGGACGACACCGGACAGGGTGGTGGTGAGGGCCGTGATGTGCGGGTCGGGGTTGCTGCCCGCCAGGATCGTCGGGAGCTGGAGGAGAACACCGCCGATGATCGCGGCTGGGAGGCTCCCCAGCCCACCGATGACGGCGTAGGCCAGCAACGTGATCGACGCGGTGGTGTCGTAGACGCCTGTCCCGCCTCCGATGCCCTGCAGGGTCGTGAGATGCGTGATGAGCATTCCTCCGGCGAGACCGGCGATGAGTCCGGAGGTGGCGAAGCCGCGGAGCTTGGCGCTCGCCACCGAGAACCCCATGGCTGCCGTGGCGGCGCGCGAGGACCGCAGCGCCGTCAGGGCGGCCCCGGTGCGGCCGCGGCGCAGGTTGGCGGCGGCCAGTCCGGCCAGGGCGAACAGGACGAAGCAGAACGAGGCGAGATGCCTGTCGCCCGCGGCGCCGCTGCCCGCCGGGGCGGGGAGGGCGGACAGGAAGTGCGGCACCGAGATCGACCGCTTCATGCTCGAGCTCACCACGGGGGCGTAGGCGAACAGGAAGTTGTCGGCCGCGAAGGAGAGCGAGATGGTCGCGATCGCAAGCTCGAGGGGGTCGAGCCGGATCGCCGGCAGGGCCACGAGAGCTGCTGCGACCGCGGCGGCGGCGGCTCCGACCATCAGCGCAGGCAGGTAGGGGACTCCGTGGCCCGCTGCGGCCGCGGCCGCGAAGGCCCCGATGCCCATGAAGGCTCCGGTGCAGATCGACACCTGTCCGACGACACCGGCGAGAACCACGACCGAGAGCGTGGCGAGGGACCACACGCCGATGCCGACCAGGTTGTCGGCTCCCGTGGGACCTACCAGGTAGGGCACGCCGAGGATGGCGACAAGACACCCGGCCACGATGAGGGCCGCGGACCTTCCTGTCGGGAGGGGCCGGATCGCGGACGGGGCGAGGCCCCCACCGCCGGTGTCGGGTCGGCCCCTCCTCCGGCGTAGGACGAGAGCCACGAGTACGACGACAAAGGCCGCGAGCTGCTTGACACCCGGCGTGCTGTGGGTGGCCTGGAAGACGATCTCCTGTCCCGCGCCCAGTGCGAGCCCGGCGCCGAGCGCCACCGGGAGCGATTCGAGCCGGGCGACGAGGGCAACCGCGATCGACGCCACACTGAACACGAGCAGCTGGGTCTGATCCAGTCCCAGCCGGGGGGCGGCGAGCACACCGGACAGCCCCGCGAGCGAGCCACCAAGCCCCCACGACAGCATGGCCACGCGGTCGACGGGAAGCCCGAGCAGCCGCGCGGCCTCCGGGTCGTCGGACACCCCGCGCATCGCGGTACCGAGGTTGGTTCGGCTCAGGAGCAGCGCGCACCCGGCGCCGATCGCCAGCGTCATGAGGTAGCTGCCGACGTCGAGGTGGGTGACACTCAGCCCGATGCTGTCGACGTTGAGGACGGCTTTGGTCGACGAGAGGACCTCACCCGCACGTCCTGTCAGCCCGAAGAGCAACGCGGACAGCCCCTGCAGCCCGAGCAGCCAACCGAGAGTCACGACGGTCTTCTGGATCGGTCCCCGGGTGTGGCGGACCGTCGTGACCTCGATGCCTACTCCGGCGATGACGGCGGCAGCGACTCCGAGCAGCGCGGACAGCACCACGGGGAGGCCGTGCTTGACGCAGGACGCAGTGAGGAACGCAGCGAGAACGGCCAGCCCTGACTGCGCGAAACTGAACACCTTGGTGGTCCGGTAAACCAGTACGATGCCCATCGCCTGCAGCGCATAGAGAGCCCCAAGCGGGAGTCCGCCGAGGGCGAGCCCGAGGTAGAGCCGCAATGTCATCACGGTGCCTGGGCGTCGCAGGTGTATCCCTGCGTCGGAACCACCTTGCCGCCGCTGAGCTTGCCGAACTGCAGACACCGGTTGATGTCGCGCTTGCCGGTCGCGAAAAGCAGCGGGCTCGAGATGCCGGTGTGATAGGTCCCGAGTCCTTCGACCGCCTTGACGAGCCCCGCCTTGGTGTAGACGCCGTGCATGCTCTTGAGCGCGTCGACGAGCAGCGCAGCATCCATCCAGCCGACCAGACCGATGTAGTCGATCTGCGCGGCAGTGCCGAACGCCGTCGTGACGGCCTTGGTGTAGGCCTGGACCTTGGGGTTGCTGGAGTCGACGAACTCGAGGTCACTGGCGACATAGGTGCCGTCGGAGTTCGACAGCGACTTGATGGCTGGGACGTCGAAGAGCGGGTCGGCAACGTGCTTGAGCTGCTGAGCGTAGCTGCCTGCGGCCTGCAGGAATCGCTGGTAGCTGCCGACGTCGAGGACGCTGGCCAGGCCGTCTACCCCGTTGATCCGCATCTGCGTCACGTCGTTCTGATAGCTATCGGTGGGCTGCTTGACCGCCTTGTAGGTAGGCGCCGCACCGAAGCCCTTGGTGAAGCCGCTGTCGACCTGGGCGTTGACCCTGGAGTCGGCATTGGTGACATAGATCAGGGCAGGCTTCTTCACGCCGAGTTTCTTGAGGTACGCGCCCATCTCGTACCCGTAGTGGACGCTCGCCGCCGTGAAGCTGAAGGCCAGGTTGTCGTGGAACTCGTCGTACATCCCGTAGCTGCCGAGCAGCGGGATACCGATCCCGTCCAGGAGCTGCTTGAGGCCACCTTCGGTGGCGGGGGCGTTGAACGCGGCGTAGGTGAAGATCCCTTGTGCGGCAAGGGACTTGAATTCCGACTGCCCGGTGCTTGCCGAGAGTTGGTCGTCGTACTGGATGAGCTCGAGCTTGTGGCCGTCGATGCCCCCGCTGGCATTGATCATGTCGAGGTAGGCCTTGGTGCCCTGCGCGCTGGACTTGAAGTTGATCGCACCGGACTGCGTGACGATGGACCCGATCCTGATCGGTGCACCGGCGGCGATCTCGCTGTTGCCAGCGGGCGTGCCGGCCGTGGTTCTGCCGCCTCCGCCGGTTGCGGCGACATTGCCGCCCGTTGTCTGCGTCGACCCGGACCCGGGTCGGCCGCCGGCGACGGGGCTCGCTCCACTGCCAAGGATCGGGCCGGCAGAGCTTTGGGTATTCGGCGCTCCCGAGGCACCGGGCAACCCTGCCGACGAGAGGGTCGTCGTGCCCAACCGGTCGTGGCGGAGCCCATGGACCAGCACCCCGCCGAACGCCACGGCTGCCACCACCTGCACGGCGAAGCATCCCGCCATCAGCTTTTCGCGGCTGGTCAGCACAACGTGTCCTCTCGCTGCTGGGTGGGCCGCCGGACGACGCGTGCGGCGCTCGGCATCCTGGGGTGTGGTCGGTCCAGGTCAGGTCAGGTCAGGTGAACAGGTCCGGGTCGGACTCGGTGATCTGCTCGACGAGGGGCTGGAACTGGAACCAGCCGGGCAAGGGGCCGCTGATCTCGTCACGCACGTTCCTGGCCACCGCATCCGGGATCAGCTTCGGTGTGCCCGCCGACATGACGGCGAGCTGCGCCTGGCAGGAGCGCTCCATCGTGACGAAGTACCAGGCGGCTTCGAAGACGGAGGCACCGACGGTCAGCAGCCCGTGGTTCTGCAGGATCGCCGCTTTGTTGCCACCGAGGGCGACGGCGACCCGGCGGCCCTCCTCGTTGTCACTGACGACGCCGTTGTAGTCGCTGTAGACGCTGTGGTCGTCGTAGAACGCGCAGGCATCCTGCGTGATGGGGTCCAGGCGGATCCCGAGGCTGGAGAAGGCCTTGCCGTACACCGAGTGCGAGTGCGCGGCCGCGACGACGTCTGGCCGGGCGAGGTGGATCTGGGAGTGGATGCAGAACGCCGCCTGGTTGACGGCCGTGTCGCCCTCGACGACGTTGCCGAGGTGGTCCACGCGGATGAGGTCGGAGACGCGCATCCGGTTGAAGCTCTTCCCGAAGGGGTTGACCCAGAAGCTGTCGAGGTGCTCGGGGTCGCGGGCGGTGATATGCCCTGCGACGCCCTCGGAGAAGCCGAGCCGGCCAAACACCCTGAACGACACGGCGAGGTCCCGCTTGCGCTGCTCACGCTCCTGCTCGATCAACGACCGGGTCTCGGTCGGGGCGGTCATCGCTGCATCGCCTTGGTCTCGAGGTACTCCTCGAGACCACCGACGCCGAGCTCGCGCCCGTTACCGGACTGGCCGTAGCCGCCGAAAGGGGCCAGCCAGTTCCACTGCCCGCCGTTGATCTCGACCTGGCCGGCACGCAGGCTGCGGGCGACCGTCATGACCTCGTCGGGGTCGTCGCCGTACACCCCGGCCGCCAGGCCGTATCGGGTGTTGTTGGCGAGGGCGATCGCGTCCTCACGGTCGGCATAAGGCATGACGACGACGACCGGTCCGAAGACCTCCTCCTGGGCGATCTCCGAGGTGGGCGCGGCGTCGGCGAGCACGGTGGGGGCGACGAAGAACCCGGTCGTGAGGTGCTCCGGGAGCTTGCTGCCGCCGGCGACGACCCGGGCGCCGTCACTGACAGCGCGGTCGAGGAACCCGACGACCCGCTGCTGCTGCTGGGCGCTGACCAGCGGCCCGAGGGTGGTCTCAGGGAGCATCGGGTCACCGAGGACGTAGGAGTTGGCAGCGTCCGCTGCGACGGCAAGCGCCTCCTCGTACCGGGCCCGGGGCACGAGCAGGCGGCTGAAGGCACTGCATCGCTGTCCGCTGTTGGCGAAGCACTGGTCGATGCTGGCTCTGACGGCGTTCGCGAAGTCCTCGGGCGACAGGTCGTCGAGCAACACGCAGGCCGACTTGCCGCCGAGTTCGAGGGTGACACGCTTGACCGACTCGGCGGCGAGGACGGCGACCCGCTTACCGGCCGGTCCGGAACCGGTGAAGCTGACCATGTCCACGTCGGGATGGGCCGCGATCGCCTCGCCGACGACCGGCCCGGTTCCGCTGACGAGGTTGAAGACACCGGCGGGAAGGCCTGACTCATCGACGAGCTGCGCGAAGGCGTGCGCGATGAGCGGGGTGATCTCACTGGGCTTCAGCACCATCGTGCAACCCGCGAGCAGGGCCGGCGCGACCTTCGCCACAATCTGGTGCAGCGGGTAGTTCCACGGGGTGATCGCGCCGACCACGCCGACCGGCTCCCGGGTGATCAGCGAGGTCCCTGCCTCGGTGTCCCAGGCGAAGGTGTCGGCCATCCGGGCATAGGTGTGCAGCGTGCCGATCGGCAGGCCGACGTGCACGAAAGCCGCCAGCCCGACCGGGGCGCCGAGCTCGCTACTGAGCAGCTCCCCGAGCCGGTCCCAGTGCGCCTCCAGCAGGTCGGCGATGGCCATCAGCCGGACGGCTCGCTCGGCGGCTGTGGTGCTCGACCACCCGGGGAGTGCCTGGCGGGCTGCGGCGACGGCCTTATCGACATCGGCTGCCGTGCCTGCCGGGGTCTCGGCGATGCGCTGTTCGGTGTAGGGGTTCAGGACGTCGATCAGGTCGACGCCGGTCGAGGCCGTCCAGCACCCATCGATGTAGTGATCACCGTTGCTCATGTCATCCTTTCATGGAACTTGAGTCAGGTTCCGGGACGAGGAGCCTGCTGTCAACCGGGGAGTCAGAAGATGGTCGGTAGGGTTGCCGCCGTGACCCAGGAGGCCGACCCGCGACGCCGGCTGGTCCTCGACGCGGCTGCGGAGCTGGTCCTCGATCGTGGCCTCGGCGGCGCGACCGCCCGCGGGATCGCGGATCGCGCCGGCACCTCGGTCGCGTCGCTGTATCGGCTGTTCCCGGACAAGGAGTCGGTGCTGTCCGCGACGTTGCGGGCCCAGCTCGCCGAGCTCGCAGCCTGGCAGCGCGAGCGGCTTCCCGACGACGGGTGTGACGCGTCTGCACTGTTCTGCGCGCTGTTCGACGGCTACGCCGCCTGGTGCGCGAGCCGGCCGGACTACCGGGCGCTGTGGTTCACCGGTGGCGGCGGCGCGGTGCTGCAGGAGATTCGTTGGAGGTCCACCAGCCGGCTGGTGGACGTCTGCGTGTCCAAGCTCAGCGACGGAAGCCGGCGCGGTCCTGGCCGGGCGGTGTTGGTCAGTCGGGTGACGGTCGTCGTCGCCGCGGCTGACCGCGTCGTGGATGCCTCCTACCGCTATCCGGCCAACCGCAAGAAGCTGATGGACAGTGGCCGCACCTCGTTGCTCCGCTACCTCGACGTGGCGGGCACCGGCACCGCGTCGGCGTAGCGGGCCAGGTGCGCCTCGAGGAGCGACCTGGCTTGGTCCAGCACGGCCTCGTCGCCCTTCTCGTCGAGCCGGAAGGCCGTGTTGATGACCGCGTCGGCCATCTCCACGGCCAGCAGCAGGGCGCGCCGTTGGTCGCGCGAGGGTGGGCCGGCGAGCAGCCCGAGATCGAGCAGCAGGATGAGGATCTGGTCGGCGGTCTCGGCGTTGCTGCGCAGCGCGGCCGCAGAGGAGCTGGCGCTGGTCGCCGGCGAGGTCCACAGGACCCGGAGCCAAGGCACCGAGCGGTAGGTGTCGACATAGGCGTCGAAGATCGCGCGCAGGGCCTCGCCCCAGCTCGCGAAGGACGCATCTGCGAACTGCTCGCGCGCGAGTTGTGGCGTCACCGCCACGAACCGCAGCTGCAGCTCGTAGAAGATCGCTTCCTTGTTGGGGAAGAACTGGTAGAGCGACGAGTGGGTGATGCCAGCTGCCTCGGCGATCCGGGCGGTCGTGGTTGCCTCGGGGCCGAGCTCGCCGACGAGCTCCGCCGCCGCGGACAGGATGCGGTCCACCCGCTGGCGACTGCGTTGCTGGGTTGGTTCGCGCCGCCGATTGACCTCCGAGATCACTGCTGGCCTCCCGATCCTGTCCGAGCAGGATAGCCACGGCGGCGCTCACGACTGCCCGGACCGGCCACGCAGTCGCTTGCGCGCAGCCGAGAAGGTCTCGACCTTCGGGATGATGTAGTGCATCAGGCGGGCGTTCGACCCGGCGAGCCGCTGGAAGCGACCACCGAGGGGTGGAAAGACGACCTCGACCGGGCTGGTGTCGATCGCGTCGCTGATGCACCGACCCAGCACCTCAGGCGCGGTGGCCTTTTCCGCGAAAGCCAGCACCGCACTCGGGTCAGCCATCTCCTGCTCGAGCATCGGTGTCTGGACCGACGGCGGATGGATGATGCTGAACCGGATCGGGCTGTGGCGCTCCTCCATGACCAGCGCGTGGTGGAACGCTCGGATGGCGTGCTTGGTGGCCCCGTACGTCGAGTAACCGGTGAGCGGCAGGAACGACGTCATGCTGCAGACGTTGATGATCTGGCCGTGACCCTGGTGCCGCATGAGCGGCAGTGCCGTCAGCACTCCGTTGAGGACACCGAAGTAGTTGACATCCACCATGTCCCGGTGCTGCTCGATCGACAGGTCCCGGGCAAAGCCGGTGTGGATGATGCCCGCATTGTTGACCAGCACGTCGACCGCGCCGAAGCGCTCGCGGACGGCATCCCACGCACCCTTCCACTCCTCAGCAGTCCGGACGTCGAGGTGGACGGCGAGCGCGTCCGACCCGAGCTGTGCGCAGAGTGCCTCCGCCGCGGCGAGGTTGATGTCGCAGACCGCGACGCGGTGACCGCGATCGATGGCCTCCTTCGCGGCGGCAGCCCCGATCCCACTGGCAGCGCCGGTGATCACCACCGTCTTCGCTGTGCGCGAGGCGGATCGCTTCAGAGCCAACATGCGGGGAGGGTAACCAGGTCAAGCGTCCTGGTCAATTGACCTGATGTTCCTCCGGCTGCTAGGAAGTGGCCATCTCCAGGAGGTCGCATGCCGAAGTTGCCCGCCGCCGAACGCCGCGCCCAGATCGTCGACGCGGCCGTCGTCGTGGCGCTGCGTGAGGGCATCGACCGGATGACCACCCGGCGCGTCGCACAGCAGGCCGGCGTCGCCGTGAGTGTTCTGCACTACTGCTTCGGCACCCGCGATGCGCTGCTGCGGGAGGTCATCACGAACCTCGTCGACGACACCAGCCAGTCGATGGCGGGGGTCTTCGAGGGCGGCGGCGATCTGCGCTCCTGCCTGAACCGGGCCATCGAGTTGTTCTGCTGTTCGGTCGAGGCCAATCCGGACCGGCACCTGCTCACCTACGAGATGACGACCTGGGCGGTGCGCAACCCCGAGTTCGCCGATCTCGGCACCTGGCAGTACGACTGCTACTACCGCGCCACCGAGGCCTTCTTCGACCACCTCGCCGACGTCACGGGAGTCACCTGGTCGATACCGGTCAGCACCCTGGCCCGACTCATGGTCGCGCTGAACGAAGGCGTGACGCTCGCCTGGCTGATCGACCGCGATGGCGCTCGCGCCCGCATGACCTACGCAGCGTTCACGGACCAGGTCGTCGAGCTCGCCGTACCAGTTCGCTCTGCCGTCCGATGACCGCGACCCGAACCGTCGTCAGCGGCCTCGGCACGCCCGAGTCGCTGCGCTGGCACGAAGGGACGCTGTGGTTCGCCGACCTCGTCGACGGCACCGTCCAGCGACTCGTGCCCGATGGACATCCCGATGGACAGGGTGGCCAGACCGCAGAGGTCGTCGCCACCATCCCCGGCAGGGCCGGCGGCCTCGGCTGGCTCCCGGACGGAACTCTGCTCGCTGTCTCCATGGACGAGTGCCGCATCTACCGGATGACGCCCGACGGGCAGGTCGCCGTCCACGCGGACTTCGCCGACCATGCAGGCGGCGAGGGCAACGACCTGCTCGTCGACGCGCGGGGCTTCGCGCACGTCGGCAACTTCGGTTTCGACTACACGGCGCGGACCCGCGACCAGCCCAACGCAGCGCTCTACGCGCCACCCGGCCCGCCTTCGACGCCGATCGTGAGCTTCGCGCCGGACGGCTCGCTCGCCGGCGTCTCGGCGCCGGCGCTGTTCCCCAACGGGATGGTCGTCCTGGCCGACGGCCGCACCCTCGTCGTGGCGGAGACCCTCGCCTTCCGGCTGACTGCCTTCACCATCGAAGACACCGGCGCCCTGTCCGGCCCGCGCACGTGGGCTCCGATGATCCCCGCCTGGCAGTGGAGCGCACTGCGATCGGGCGGGCTGGTCGGCGCGGCGGCGCGGCGGATCTCGGCGCTGTTCGACCGGCCAGCGATCGCCAGGCGGTCGGCCTCCCCCATCGCTCCTGACGGGATCGCCCTCGGACCGGACGGGTCGATCTGGGTTGCGAACGCCCTGCGCGGAGAGTGCGTCCGGGTCGCCGAAGGCGGCACCGTCCTCGAACGGCACGCGGTCGAGCAGATCGCGCTGAGCTGCGTCCTCGACGGCTCCGGCCAGTCCTTGTACGTCGCCACCGTCCCCAGCGTCGACCGCGAGATCGCGGGCCGGCTGCGCCAAGGCGCCCTCGTCAACATCTGCCTCAGCTGACCTCCCAGAACCCCTCACTGGCGGCGGCACCTGCTGTCGCCGGAACACGACTCGTGTTACGGAGAACCATGAACAGAGCAGTCACGTCAGACCAGACGCCACCAGCGCTGGGTGCCTACTCCCCCGCGCTGGTGAGCGACGGTTGGGTGTTCGTCTCGGGTCAGGCCGG
>JAWWOJ010000132.1:0-5017 GCA_033851885.1 Frankiales bacterium
CGCTGACCTCCTACGTCTGGGCCGATCAGCTCGCGCGGCTCGAGCGGTTGCGAGGAGCACTCGACATCGCAGCCCGTGTCCCGGCGACCGTCGTGAAGTCCGGTGCCCTCGCCTTCCTCACCGGTGAGCTCGCGCAGAGCCGCGACGACGTCACCACCGTCGTCTGGCACAGCGTCGTCTGGCAGTACGTCGACCCCGCCGAGCGCACGGCCGTCGACGAGCTCCTCCTCGGCGTCGGGCACCCCCTGGTCCGGATCAGCCTCGAGCCCGAGGCGCGCAGCTACGTGTTCCGCGTGCACGCGACGACCTACCCCTCCGGTCGTCGGGTCCACCTCGCCGACGCGCTCGGCCATGGCCCGCCCGTGCGCTGGACCGGTGCGACGATAGATCTGTGAGCACCCTGGTGTACGACGGCGACTGCGCGTTCTGCACGACGTCGGTGCGCCTGATGGCGCGGCTGCGCATGCACGCGGATGTCGTGATCCCCTGGCAGCACGCGGATCTCGAGGCGTTGGACCTCACCCCCGAGGAGTGCACGGACAAGCTGCAGTGGGTCGCGGACGACGGCGAGCACCGCAGCGGCCACGAGGCGATTGCGCAGCTGCTGCTCGGAAGCCGTGGCTGGCGTCCAGCGGGCCGGTTGCTGCTCGTGCCTGGCGTCTCGTGGGCGGCCGCCCACCTCTACGACTGGATCGCCGCCCATCGGATGTCGCTTCCCGGCGGCACCCCGGCCTGCAGGAGAACTGCATGACGCTCTGCAGGTCGCGGTGGCGAGTGGTACTGACGCAGTGATGACAGATCGGACAGCGCTCCTGCGCGACTTCTACCTGGCCATCGACGAGAAGGACTGGCGTCGCGCTACCTCATACCTCGCGCCGGACTGCCGGTGGCACATACTCGCCAACGACGTGACCGATGCCGTGTCGGTCACCGGTCCCGACGGCGTGGCCGATTGGTTTCAGTCGGCTCTCGGCGGGATCGAAACCCGGCAGGTCATCGACCAGATCGCCGATCGGGACGATGCTGTCGCGGTGTTCACGACCGCCACTGTCACGTCCGCCGGATCGGCCAGCAGGAGCGAGTGGATCGACGTCTTCAGATTCGCCGGGGACCAGATCACTGAGCACGTCAGCGTCCAGACCGGCTGAGAGATCGGCCGGTGCGTGCCGAGACTCGGCTCGCACGGCAGACTCACCCGGCATGGGACTGTTCAAGAGCAAGCAGCCGGTGACCGCGACGATCGCTGACCGAGCTCTTGTCTGCCTCGTCTGCGGCCACGGACAGTTCTGGGATCAGGAGGTCAAGCTCAACACCAGCGGCATGGAGTTCCTTGACCTCGGCTGGGCGAACCAGTCTGCGCTGGGACTGATCTGCGCCTCTTGTGGCTACGTCCACGAGTTCGCGGGCGATGCCGTGAAGCTGTGGGAACTGCCCAGGTCTTGAGCGCTCGATCCGAGACCCGGCTCGGTCGTGACGGCGATCACGCTGCGACACTGGGCAGCAACAGATCCGCCGTACCTGGAGGCAGTTGTGCAGTTCGGTCGCAGCTACGAGGAGTTCGAGGTCGGGGCGACCTACAAGCACTGGCCAGGCAAGACCGTCACGGAGTACGACGACCACCTGTTCTGCCTGCTGACGATGAACCATCACCCGCTGCACCTGGATGCCAACTACGCGACCACGACGCCACAGGGCAAGAACGTCGTCGTCGGCAACTACGTCTACTCGCTGCTGCTCGGGATGTCCGTCGCCGACGTCAGCGGCAAGGCGATCGCCAACCTCGAGGTCGAGTCGCTCAAGCACGTCTTCCCGACGTTCCACGGCGACACCATCTACGGCCAGACCGAGGTCCTCGACAAGACCGAGAGCAAGAGCAAGGACGACCGCGGCATCGTCTACGTCGAGACCAAGGGCTACAACCAGGACGGTGTGCTCGTCTGCATCTTCCGTCGCAAGGTCATGGTGCCCAAGCAGAGCTACCTCGACGCCCGCGGTGGTGAGCAGCCCGGTCGCCCGGTGCTGCAGGAGTAGCACCGTCGGGCTCTTGACCCAGGGCTCCTGGGAGCGGACCGTCAGGGTATGAGCGTCGCTCCACGGTGCCCACGGTGCTCCGGCGCTCTTCGCGCGCCGGGGTTGATGTCCAGCGACTGGACCTGTGCCGACCACGGCAAGGTGCAACCCTGGTACGTCGGGTCGGCAGATGTCATCCCTAAGGTGGCCGCGACATCGCGCGTGCCGCTCTGGTCCCCGCAGCTGCTCATCGCCGGATGGACGGTCGGCGGTGTCGGCTGGTGCGGCGACGAGCGCACCGGTGCCAGCGCCACCGTGCTCGCCGTCTCGGGTCCGTCGCCCCTCGGCGGTCCGGCCGACATGCTGCTCGTCAGCGAGGAGCCAGGCGTCGGCCTCGGCGCCGCTCTCGCGGGCCTCCCGGCTCTCGACCCGGGCAGCTGCGCGGAGGGCGCCCCCGACGCCAAGATCCTGGCGGCCAACCATCCCACCGCCCTGTGGCGGTGCGACTCGGCTGCGGACCGCGTGGCGTTCGTGGGCGAGGCGAGCGGGGTGTGGCTCTGGGCGGTGCTCTGGCCCCCTGCCGCGGAGCTCGTGCTGCTCGAGCACGTCGAGCTGCACGACCTGCGGCGCGACCAGCTCGCGCTCGCGGCCGGAGCGCCGTCACCGCGACTCCACTGACTCCACTGACTCGCTGACGTGACCTAGCCTGGCCGCGTGCCCGGCTCGATCGACCTCCACACGCACTCCACCGCCTCGGACGGCACCACTCCGCCCGAGGCGCTGGTCCGTGCTGCCTCCGACGCCGGCCTCGAGGTTGTCGCGCTGACGGACCACGACACCACAGCGGGCTGGGACGGCGCCGCGGCGGCGCTGCCCGACGGGCTGCGCCTCGTGCGGGGTGCCGAGATCTCCTGCAGTCGCGGCGGCATCTCGCTGCATCTGCTCGGCTACCTGTTCGACCCCGGCGACGCACCGCTTGCCGACCAGCTGCGGGTGCTCCGCGACAGCCGGGTGTCGCGAGCCGAGCGGATGGTCGCGATGCTGGCCGCCGACGGCCATCCCGTCAGCTGGGAGCAGGTACGCGAACACGCCGACGGCACCGTCGGGCGGCCGCACATCGCCAGGGCTCTCATCGACAGCGGTCTCGTCGCCACGATCGAGGAGGCCTTCACCTCCGACTGGATCGGGACCCGCGGCCGCTACTGGGCCGGCAAGCACGAGCTCGACGTGATCGACGCGATGCAACTCGTCCACGCCGCGGGTGGCGTCACGGTCTTCGCCCACCCCGGCGCCGACGCCCGGGGCCGCACCGTGGGAGACGACGTCATCGAGGAGATGGCGGCGGCCGGTCTCGGCGGGCTCGAGGTCGACCATGTCGACCACCCGCCCGAGACCCGGGAACGGCTGCGTGCGATGGCCGGCTCGCTCGGCCTCCTCGTCACGGGGTCCAGCGACTTCCACGGCGGCAACAAGCAGGTGCGGCTGGGCGAGAACTCCACTGCGCCAGGCGTTCTCGACGAGATCGCCTCCCGCGCGACCGGGGTGGGCGTGCTGTGAACCAGTACTTCGACGCCACCGTCTTCGGCACCGTGCTCGTGACCCTGACGGTCATCATGGATCCCGTCGGCAACGTCCCGCTGTTCCTGTCGCTCACCGCCGGGCGGTCCAACAAGAAGCGGCGCAAGCTCGCCGGCCAGGCCGTGCTCGTCTCGCTGGCTGTCATCTCGGTCTTCGCCCTGCTGGGGCAGCAGATCCTCAACTACCTGGGCATCACCATCCCGGCGCTCCAGGGCGCCGGTGGCCTGCTGCTCACCATCGTCGCCCTCGAGCTGCTCACCGGGAAGCAGGACGACCCGAGCGAGATCGACGACGTCAGCGTGGCCCTCGTGCCGCTGGGCACCCCGTTGCTCGCCGGCCCTGGCACGATCGTGGCCACGATCGTCTTCGTCCAGCAGCACCACACGACCGGGGGGCGGGTGGCGATCGGCGCCGGCATCGTGGCCGTACACCTGCTCGTGTTCCTGTCGCTGTTCTTCAGCGTCGCCATCACCAAGGTCATCCGCGAGTCGGGCATCGTGCTGCTCACCCGGATCGCCGGTCTGCTGCTCTCGGCCATCGCGGTGCAGCTGCTCGCAAACAGCGTCATGGGCTTCATCGCAGCCGCACCGTCCACACCCTGATCCACACGCTGACCCGACCTGTCGTCCCCATCCGCGAGGATGTCACCGTGGAGCAGCTGGGTCTCGAGGGCATGCCGGCGCGGCTGTTCAGCTGCACGCCGTCCCGGCTGACCACCTGGCTCGACTGCCCGCGTCGCTACCGGTTCACCTACCTCGACAGGCCGACGCCGGCCAAGGGACCAGGGTGGGCGCACAACAGCGTCGGTGCCGCCGCCCACCTGGCGCTCGCGAGGTGGTGGGACCTCCCGCTCTCCCGCCGTACGCCGTCGGCCGCGCGTGGACTGCTGCACGACGCCTGGTCGCCGGACGGGTTCTCCGACGGCGGTCAGGCCGACCGGTGGAAGGGCTACACCGGTGACATGGTCGCGAGGTACGTCGACGACGTCGACCCCGAGCATGAGCCGCGTGGCATCGAGCGCACCGTGGCCTTCAAGACCGGATCGCTCGCGGTGAGCGGCCGCATCGACCGCGTCGACGACCGCGGCGACGAGCTGGTCGTCGTCGACTACAAGACCGGACGCTCCGTGCTGTCCGAGGACGACGCCCGCGGGTCGCTCGCCCTCGCGCTCTACGCCCTCGGCGTGCGGCGGACCTTCCGTGCCGGCTGCACCGCGGTCGAGCTGCATCACCTGCCCACCGGCACCGTGCACCGGTGGGAGCACAGCGAGGAGTCCCTGCAACGGCACGTCGGCCGAGCCGAGGCCATCGCTGCCGAGATCAGTGCCGCCGCCGACTACCCCGCCCGCCCCTCGACGCTGTGCGGCTGGTGCGACTTCGTGCGCGTCTGCCCGACGGGCATGGCCGCGTCGGGCGGACCGCACAAGCCG
>JAWWOJ010000403.1:0-6554 GCA_033851885.1 Frankiales bacterium
CGCGCTCGACCCAGGCGATGTGCGCCAGCCAGACGCACGTGCCCAGCGTGGAAAGGGTCAGGCCGTAGACCACCAGGTTGAGGGCGATCTCAGCACCACCGCCCTCTGCGAGCCCCAACCAGGGCAGGGGTGACCAGCGCAATGTCATGTGTCTCCTTGCGGACTCTTGCAGGACTGAGGACCGTGCCGGGGACCCGGCACGGGAGCGGGAGCTCAGTCCGTGGGAGGCCCTCTCGCCTGAACGGCGCCCCGGACGTGGTACGCCGGGAGCGGCGCGGGCGGGCTGTACGTGCCGCGGTCCTCGACGGCGACGGGGGGCAGCGTCGACGTCGGGGTGGCGTCGAGGAGCGGCGCCGCGTCGTGGTGGGGACGCGACGCCGGCCGGGCGGCCGGCACGGCGTCGGCGCCGACGGCGCCGACCCGCGCCGACGGCGTACCGCTGTGGTGGCCCGCGGTCGGCGAGAGCAGTGCCAGCAGCAGCGCGACGACGGCAACTGCCGCCCGACGTCGCGTGTACATGGGTTGAGACTAGGTATGTTTCAGAAGTGCGCCGCCCAGCCCCCCTCCTGGTCGCCCTCGGGGCCCTCGCTGCGCTGACGGTCGTGCCGGGCGCCGCCTCGTCGAGCACGACCTGCCCCTGGGTCGGCAGCGCGGCGTCACCCGCCACCAAGGCGTCGCAGGTCGTCGCCCGCCTGACCCTCGGCGAGAAGGTGCAGCTCGTCAGCGGCGCCGCGACCAGCGGGCCGTCGGCGGGTGTCATCAAGGGCGTGTCCCGGCTGTGCATCCCGAACCTGGTCCTCAACGACGGGAGCGCCGGCCTCGGCAACCGGCAGACGGGGACGACGGCGTTCCCGGACGAGATCGGTCAGGCGGCCACGTGGGACACCTCGCTGCAGGGCTCGCAGGGGCGGGCGCTCGGGCTCGAGGCGGTCGCCAAGGGCGTCAATGTGGTCTTCGGTCCCGGGGTCAACCTGGCCCGGAACCCCTTGAACGGCAGGGGTTTCGAGTATGCCGGTGAAGATCCGGTGCTGGCCGGGAAGACGGCGGCGGCCCTCGTCTCCGGCATCCAGTCGCAGCACGTCATCGCGACGGTGAAGCACCTGGCCCTCAACGACCAGGAGACCAACCGCACGACGGTCTCCTCCGACGTCAGCGAGCGCGTCGCGGCTGAGCTCTATCTCGCGCCGTTCGAGGCGGCCGTGAAGGCGGGCGTCGGCGCGGCGATGTGCGCGTACAACCGGGTGAGCAGCACCTATGCCTGCCAGGACAAGAGCCTGCTGGACGGGGTGCTGAAGGGGCGGCTCGGCTTCAGCGGGTTCGTGGTCAGCGACTTCCAGGCGACCCACTCGACGGCCTCGGCGAACACCGGCCTCGACATGGAGCTGCCGACGGCGCGTTACTACGGTGCGGCGCTGACGAAGGCCGTGCAGTCGGGAGCCGTGCCCCTGTCGCGGCTGAACGACATGGTGAAGCGGGTGCTCACGTCGATGTTCCGAGTCGGTCTCGTGGACCACCCGCCGCGCGCCGCTGTCGCGACCGCCACCACACCGACCAGCATCTCGGTCGCGACGCGCGTCGCCCAGCAGGGCGCTGTGCTGCTGCGCAACACAGGGGTCCTCCCACTCGCGACCACCGTGAAGAAGATCGCCGTCATCGGCGACGCCGCGAGCCAGGACGGTGCCGCCCGGGCCTCGCAGGGCTACGGGAGCGCGCACGTGCCGCAGTTCGGCTTCGACGACCACGTGACCGCACCGCTGGCGGCGATCACGTCGCGGGCCGCGCGCTCCGGCGCCACCGTCTCCTACAACGACGGGTCCAGCCCGGCCAAGGCCGTCCTCGCCGCGGCGACGTCGGACGTCGCCATCGTGTTCGTGAACGACGTCAACAACGAGGGGCTCGACCGGCCGGACCTCAAGCCCCACACCGGCAGCTGCTCGACCTCCGGCGGCAGTGACTGCACCTACTCCTCGGTCGACCAGGACCAGCTCGTGCAGGCCGTCGCAGCGGCGAACCCGCGCACGATCGTCGTCCTGCAGAGCGGCGGCCCGGTCGAGATGCCGTGGGTGCGCCAGGTGGCCGGGATCGTGGAGGCCTGGCTGCCAGGGCAGGTCGATGGTGCCGCGCTCGCCCCGCTGCTGTGGGGTGACGTGAACTTCTCGGGCAAGCTGCCCGTGACGTTCCCGGTGGCGCAGAAGGACGGGCCGCTCAAGACCGCCGCGCAGTACCCAGGTGTGAAGGACAGCAAGGGCGTGCCGCACGCCGTCTACAGCGAGGGCCTGCTGATGGGCTACCGCTGGTACGACGCGAAGAAGGTCGCGCCGCTCTACCCCTTCGGCTTCGGGTTGTCCTATACGAGCTTCCGGTACTCCCGGCTCCGGATGGTGCCGGCCTCCTCCGGCGTGACGATGCAGGTGACGCTGACCAACACGGGCAGCCGGGCGGGCGCCGAGGTGGTTCAGGTCTACGTCAGCGCGCCCTCGTCGGCAGGTGAGCCGCCCAAGGCGCTGGCCGGCTACCTGAAGCTGACGCTGAAGGCGGGGGAGACCCGCACGGTGTCGGTGCCCGTCGGGAACCGGTCGTTTTCGGTGTGGAGCACGGCCCGGCACGCCTGGGCACCGGTCGCCGGCTGCTGGGTGGTGCGCGCCGGCGGCGGCTCGGCGTCGCTCCCGCTGATCGGAAAACTGTCGCGCGGGGGCAAATCCTGCTAGAACACGTTCTATGTCTTCGCACGTGTCCGAGGTGGATCTGCTCGTCGTCGGCAGCGGTGGTGGCGGCCTGGCGGCCGCGCTGACCGCTGCGGACCTGGGCCTGTCGGCCGTCGTCATCGAGAAGACCGACCTGTTCGGCGGCTCGACGGCGCTGTCCGGGGGAGCCCTCTGGATCCCCAACAACCCGACGCTGGTGAAGGCCGGGCAGGCCAACCCGCCGGACGAGGTGCTGCGCTACCTCGAGGCGCTCACCGAGGGGAAGGTGCCGGCCGCCCGGCTGCAGGCGTACGTCGAGCACGGGCCGAAGCTCATGCAGATGCTCGGCCGGAGCAAGCGGATGAAGTTCTCCTGGTGCCGCGGGTACTCCGACTACCACCCGGACTACCCGGGTGGGAAGGCGCTCGGGCGCTCCATCGAGGCCAAGCCGATCAACACGAAGATCCTCGGCGAGGAGGAGTCGCACCAGCAGAAGAACGCGATGGAGGGGCCGCTGGGGCTCTGGATCACCATCAGCGACTTCGTGCACCTCAACATGATCAAGCGCACCCGCATGGGCAAGCTGCTCGGGCTGAAGGCGGCGTGGCGGGTCGCGTCCAACCAGGTGCTCAAGCGACACATGGCGACCGGCGGCCGGGCGCTGATCGCCCGGATGCGCCTGGCGATGCGTGACGCCGGTGTCCCGCTGCGCCTCAACACCGCGTTCCGCGAGCTCGTCGTCGAGGACGGCCGGGTCGTCGGCGCGGTGGTCGGCGACGGCGAGGTCATCCGCGCCCGCAAGGGGGTGCTGCTCGCCACCGGCGGCTTCGAGCACGACCTCGCGATGCGCAAGGAGCACCTGCCCGAGGGCGGTCAGGACGACGTCTCCGCGGGCGCGCCCGGCAACACCGGCGACGGCATCCGTGCCGGCATCGCCCTCGGTGCCGACGTCGACCTGCTCGACGACGCGTGGTGGATGCCCTCGCTCATCGAGCCGCGCAGCGGCGATGTCATCGTCCTCGTCGCCGAGCGGGCCATCCCCGGCGCCGTCATCGTCAATGCCCGCGGCGAGCGCTTCACCAACGAGGCGTCGCCCTATGTGAACTTCGTCCACGACCAGCTCGAGGGCGGCCACGTCCCGTGCTGGTTCGTGATGGACCAGAAGGCCCGCGACCGCTACCCGTTCGCCCGGGCACTACCCGGCAAGCGGCTGTCCCGCGCCTACTACGAGGCCGGCGTGGCGCACCAGGCGGACACCCTCGGCGAGCTCGCCACCAAGCTGGACCTGCCCGGTCTGGTCGAGACGGTCGAGCGCTGGAACAGCATGGCGCGCAGGGGCGTGGACGAGGACTTCCACCGCGGCGAGAGCGCCTATGACCGCTACTACGGCGACCCCACGCTTCAGAACCCTGTGATGGACACCCTCGAGCAGGGACCCTTCTATGCGGTCCGCCTCGAGGTCGGGGACCTCGGCACCAAGGGCGGCCTGGTCACCGACGAGCACGCCCGCGTGCTGCGCGCCGACGGCACCGCCATCGATGGGCTCTACGCCACCGGCAACACCGCTGCGTCGGTCATGGGCAACGAATACGCCGGCGCCGGCGCCACCATCGGTCCCGCGATGGTCTTCGGCTACCTCGCCGCCAAGCACGCCGCCACCCGCTGAGGGGGTCCCTCCACTTCTTCACCGGATCGGCGGTCAAGCGGGCTCGCGGCACGCTCAGATCGAGCATGGCGGAGGCATCGGGCGTGAAGTTGTGGAGGGACCCCTACTGGATCAGGGCCTCGAAGGCGTCGGCGCCCTGGGTGTCGGCGCGCACCACCTTGGCGGGGTAGCTCCCGAGCAGCTTCACCGATATGGCGGTACGACGGAGGTCCTCGAGCACCTGTTGGGTGTCGGCGTCCGCGACGTTGCCCTCGAAGTCGAGGAAGAACAGGTACTCGAACGGCCGGCCCGGACGAGGGCGGGACTCGAGTTTCGTCATCGAGTGGCCGCTCTCGGCGAGCAGCGTGAGGCAGCGCAGCAGCGCGCCCTCCTCATGGCTGGTGACGAGCACGAGTGACGTCTTCGACGGCACCCGCGCGGCGACGGCGATCGGCTCCCGCGCCAGCACGAGGAAGCGCGTGAAGTTCTCCGCCTGGTCGGTGATGCCGCGGCGCAGCACGACGAGGCCGTTGGCCTCGGCGGCCTCCGGGCTGCCGATCGCGGCCCAGGTCGGGTCGCCCTCCGCGGCCACGGCGCGCATCGCCTCGGCGGTGTCGAACACGATGACGGGGGCAGCGTCCGGGAGGCTGCGCAGGAAGGCAGCGCACTGCTCGAGGCCCTGCGGGTGCGACAGCACGCGGGTCAAGGAGGTGACGGCGACATCCGAGACGGCTGCGAGGGCGTGGTCGACGCGCCAGGTCTCCTCGCCGACGACATGCACCGCGCTGTCCTGCAGCAGGTCGTAGACCTGGTTGATGCTGCCGGCCGTGGTGTTCTCGACGGGCAGCACGGCCAGGTCGCACTCGCCGGTGGTGAGTGCCTCGACCACCTCGGCGAAGCTCGGGTAGCCGCGGAAGCCCGCCTCCCAACCGCGGCCGGCGAGGTGCTTGCGGGCAGCCAGGTGGCTGTAGGCGTGCGGGACGCCCTGGAAGCCCACGACGGCCGGGTGCTCGGGGCTGCCGATCAGCTCGGCGACCTGCCTGTCCACGGAGTAACCGATGATGTCGCGGAAGATCCGTCGTACCAGCTCCCCGGAGACGCCGCGCTCCTCGGCGGCTGCCTCGACGGCGTCCAGGACCGCCCGCTCGCGACCCGCGTCGCGCACAGGGGTGTCGGTGTCGGCCTTGGCGGCACCGACACCGGCGACCAGCTCGAGCCGCCGGGCGATGAGGTCGACGAGGCCGCGGTCGACGTCGTCCAGCTGCCGGCGCAGCTCAGCGAGGTCCATGCCGACATCCTGCCGGACCGGCTCAGGCGATGCTGTCCCAGCCCCTCATGAGCGGCGAGTCGGCGAGCTCGCGCCAGAAGGGATCCTCGAGACCCATCGGGTTGGTCCCGATCGGCGGCTGGCACGCGTGCGGACCGGGGTCGGGCACGACGGGCAAGGAGGGAGCGGGCCGGGCCGTACGGAAGTCGAGGGATTCGGCGAGGTTGCGGGCGCCTCTGTCGCGCTTGGTCAGCGGCGTCAGCCCGAAGCGCCACTCGACCATCTTGAGGATCGACGTGTGGTCGTAGACGTTGTGGTTGACGTGGCCCGGCCGCGACCAGGGCGAGACGAGGAACGTCGGCACGCGGAAGCCCGCCTGGGCGTGGTCGTCCTTTCCGTGCGATCCGGTGTCGTGGTCGTCGGGCAGTCGCGGGGGCTTCACGTGGTCGAAGAAGCCGCCCCACTCGTCGTAGGTGATCACGAGCGCCGTCTTGTCCCAGGCCGGCCCGGTCATGATGGCCTTCGCGACAAGCGAGAGGAACGCCTGCCCGCGGTGGATGTCGGCGTGCGGGTGGTCGTCGTTGCTGCCGCCCTGGCCCTCGCCGAGGAAGTACGGGTCCACATAGCTGTACGCCGGGAGGGTGCCGCTCGCGGCTTGCGCGTAGAACGCCTCGACGGGCTTGGCGATCGGCAGGTACTTCTGCCCCCAGAGCGCCAGGAAGGGGACGTCGGAGAAGAAGTAGCTCGCGGAGACGCCGGCCGCCCCCAGCCGGTCCCAGATGGTCGGCAGCGTGCTAGTGGTCGAGGTGTTGCTGAGCCGGTCGGTAGCGGCGGCGTGCGTGTAGAAGCGGTTGGGGTAGGTCGGACCGAGGATGCTGCAGAAGTAGCGGTCGAAGGTCGTCGCGTGCTTCAGCAACGGGCCGTAGAACGGCAGGTCGGCCTCGGTGTAGTAGCCGAG
>JAWWOJ010000165.1:0-8495 GCA_033851885.1 Frankiales bacterium
CCTCGAGTGCCAGCAGGGTGCGTTCGATGCCGAGCGCCCAGCCGATGCCGGGCAGCGGCGGCCCACCGATCGACTCCGACAGCCCGTCGTAGCGTCCTCCGCCACCCAGGGCGGACTGGGCGCCGAGCCCGTCGTGGACGAACTCGAACGTCGTCCGCATGTAGTAGTCCAGACCACGTACGAGACGCGGGGCCGGCTCGAACGGGACGCCCAGGATGTCCAGCGCCGCGAGGACCGCGTCGTGGTGCGCCTTGCAGTCGGCGCACAGCCTGTCGATGATCAGGGGCGCGGCCGCGAGCTGGGCCTGCACCTCCGGCCGCTTGTCGTCGAGCACCCGCAGCGGGTTGAGGCGGGCCCGCTCGTGGGTGGCCTCGTCCAGGTCGAGCCCGGTGAGGAAGGCGGTGAGCTCCTCGCGGTACGCCGGGCGGCAGGCCGGGTCGCCGAGCGACGTCAGCAGCAGCCGGACCTCGCGCAACCCGAGCCGCTGGTAGCCCTGCCACGCCAGGGCGACGACCTCCGCGTCCAGCGCCGGGTCGGTCAGCCCGATGGCCTCGATGCCGGACTGCTGGAACTGCCGGAACCTGCCCTTCTGCGGGCGCTCGGCCCGAAACATCGGACCTGCGTAGCGGAGCTTCACCGGCAGCTGCCCGTGGTGCAGCCCGTGCTCGAGCACGGCGCGGACCACGCCCGCGGTGCCCTCGGGGCGCAACGTGAGGGAGCGGCCACCACGGTCGGAGAAGGTGTACATCTCCTTGGTCACGACGTCGGTCGACGCCCCGACGCCCCGCGCGAACAGCTCGGTGTTCTCGAACACCGGCGGCTCGATGTAGCGGTAGCCGGCGAGCCGGGCCGGCTCGAGCAGTCCGTCCCTCGCGGCGAGGAACGGCGTACCGGGAACGATGTCGTAGGTGCCCTTGGGCGCCTGGAAGGCCATCACATCCCCTGGGGCGGCGGGGCGTCCGCGAGGTCCTGCAGGAAGGGGTTGGTGTGGCGCTCGCGCCCGATGGTCGTCGACGGCCCGTGGCCGCAGTGCACGACGGTCTCGTCGGCGCGCGGCAGGACGACGCGGGCCAGCGACGCCTGCATCTGCGCCCAGGAACCGCCGGGCAGGTCGGTGCGTCCGATGGAGCCCTGGAAGAGCACGTCTCCGGAGAACAGCGTGCTGTCGCTCTCGAACACCACCGATCCCGGCGTGTGTCCGGGCGCGAGGTCGACCTGGAACGTCAGGCCGGCGAGCTCGAGCGGGACCGCCGGGTCCAGCAGGGCGACATCGTCGGGCTTGGTCCACTCCAGTCGACCGCCGAAGATCGTGCGGGTCTCGGGCGACAGCCCCTTCATCGGGTCGTCGAGCAGCGCCTCGTCGCCGGGGTGGATCCAGGCGGGGATGCCCTTGGCGCCGCAGACAGGTGTCACGGAGAACGTGTGGTCGAGGTGGCCGTGGGTCAGCAGCACCGCCACCGGCTGGAGCCGATGCTGCGCGAGGACCACGTCGAGCTGCTCCTCCACGCCGATGCCCGGGTCGATGACGACGCACTGCTCGCCTTCGGCAGGCGCGACGACCCAGCAGTTCGTCCCGAACGCCGCGGCCTCGAAACCCCGCACGAACACCGTTGTCCACTCCCCTGTCGCGATCAGACGACAGTACCGGGATGCCCCTCACGTGATTCTCCTAGGATGAGCCGGGATGAGCACCCCCCTCGAGAGCGACCGCCGTCTCGCCCGGTTGCGCCTGGAGCGGCAGCGCGTCCGTGAGCAGACCCGGCTACGCCGGCAGCGCCGCCGACGCGTCCTGACCGGCGGCCTCGCGGTGCTGTTGCTGGCCCTCGCCGCCGGCAAGGTGGCCACCGGAGGCGGCGCGGCGACGCCGTCCGCCACGCCGGGGGCGACCAAGCAGGCTTGCGCCTACCGCTCGGACGGCACCACCAACTCGGTCGTGAAAACGCGCCCGACTCCCCTGGGGTTCGCCACCCGTCGCAACGGCGCCGCGACGATGGTCACCAACCACGGCACGGTGGTCTTCGACCTGCTCACCAACGACGCGCCCTGCGCGGTGGCCTCCTTCGCCTTCCTCGCGGCTCACAAGTACTTCGACGGCACGAGCTGCGACCGGCTGACGACAGGCGGCCTGCAGTTCCTGCAGTGCGCCGACTCGCCGGTGAAGGGCACCGGACCGGGTTACGAGTTCCCTGACGAGAACCTGAGCAGCACGACGAGCTATCCCGCCGGCACCGTCGGGATGGTCAACCACGGCCCCAACACCAACGGTGCGGCGTTCTTCCTCTGCTACGGCGTCAGCGACCTGCCCAAGCAGTACGTGCCCTTCGGCCGCATCACCTCAGGCGTCGATGTGCTGATGGCCGTGGCCCACGGTGGCGCCGAGCCCAGCGGTGACGGCGCGCCGGTGCTCGCCACGACGATCCGCAGCCTCCGCACGACCGGCACGTGATCTCACTAGGATCCGCACCGACCCCCAAGGCTTCAGGAGGACACCAGCGTGGCCAGCAACAAGCGGGAGCGTGAGCTCGCCCGGATGCGTGCCGAGCGACAGGCGGCCCGTCGCGCCGCGTCGGAGGCCCGTCGCCGGCAGCGGCGCAACGCGATCCTGGTCGCGACGTCCGTCGCCGCCGTCGTCGCCGTCGTCGTCGCGGTCGCCCTTGTCGCGGGCCTCGGCTCCTCTCCCAAGAAGAAGACCCCCCCGGTCACGACGCTGTCGTCGTCGACGAAGTACGGGAACACGGGCGGGTCGGCCACCTGCAGCTATACGAAGAACGGGACCGCCGCGCGGACGCTCGACGGCATCCCGCCGGTGAAAGGCGTGCGCAACACCGGCACCCAGAAGGCCACCTTCGTCACCACCCGCGGCACCATCACCGCCACCCTGCTGACGAGCAAGGCGCCGTGCACGGTCAACAGCTTCGTGTTCCTGTCGCAGCAGGCCTTCTACGACCAGACGCCCTGCCCGCGCGTCGTCAGCAGCGGGATCTTCGTCCTGCAGTGCGGCGATCCGACCGGTACCACCAGCGGCGGCCCGGGCTACGCGTTCGCCGACGAGAACCTGACGGGCGCGACCTACCCGGCCGGCACGCTCGCCATGGCCAACAGCGCGACCCCTGCCAGCAACGGCAGCCAGTTCTTCATGGTCTACAAGGCCAGCCAGCTGCCGCCGAGCTACACGCCGTTCGGCACCATCACCGGCGGGCTGAGCGTCATCGAGAAGGTCGCCGCGGGCGGCGACGACGGCTCCAACTCCGCCGGCGGCGGCAAGCCCAAGCTCGCCATCTCCCTCACCAAGGTCACCGTCACCTAACCCGCCCACCCCAGCCATGAATGGATACAGCACTTCGGATTTTCACTCGAAAACAGCAGTGCTGTATCCATTCATGCGGGCGGGGGCGGGGTCAGGAGGTGACGCGGTAGGCGTCGTAGACGCCTTCGACGGTGCGCACCTGGTTGAGCAGGTGGCCCATGTGCTTGGGGTCGGCCATCTCGAACGAGAACCGCGACACCGCGACCCGGTCCCGCGTCGTCGTGACGGTCGCGGACAGGATGTTGACGTGGGCGTCCGAGAGGACGCGCGTCACGTCCGACAGCAGCCTCGTGCGGTCGAGCGCCTCGACCTGGATGTTGACCAGGAACAGCGTCCCTGAGGCGGGCGCCCAGTCGACCTCCACGAGGCGGTCCGGCTGGGACAGGATGTCGCCGGCATTGGTGCAGTCGCGACGGTGGACCGACACCCCACGCCCGCGCGTGACGAAGCCGACCACGTCGTCACCGGGCACCGGCGTGCAGCACTTCGCCAGCTTGACCCAGACGTCATCGACGCCACGCACCACGATGCCCGGGTCACCGGGTGCCCGCGGCCGGGAGATGCGGGTGGGTACGGCGGTCTCGGAGAGGTCCTCGACGGCACCCTCCTCGCCTCCGAGGCCGGCCATCACGCGCTGGACGACGGACTGGGCGGAGACCCGACCCTCGCCCACCTCGACGTAGAGCGCCGTGATGTCCGGCAGCCTCAGGTCACGGGCGACGGTCGGCAGCGCGTCGCCACCGAGCACCCGCTGCAGCGGCAGGCCGGCCTTGCGCATCGCGCGCGAGATGGCGTCCTTGCCCTGCTCGACGGCGTCCTCGCGGCGCTCCTTGGCGAACCACTGGCGGATCTTGTTGCGCGCCCGGGGGCTCTTGACGAACTGCAGCCAGTCGCGCGACGGGTGGGCCGACTCGGCCTTCGACGTGAAGATCTCGATGACGTCGCCGTTGTCGAGGGTCGACTCCAGCGGCACCAGCCGGCCGTTGACCCTGGCACCGATGCAGCGGTGGCCGACCTCGGTGTGCACCGCGTAGGCGAAGTCGACAGGGGTCGAGGCCGTCGGCAGCGCCAGCACGTCGCCCTTGGGCGTGAACACGAACACCTCAGCGCTGTGCAGGTCGAAGCGCAGGCTGTCGAGGAAGTCGCCGGGGTCGGCCGCCTCCTTCTGCCAGTCGAGCAGCTGGCGCAGCCACGCCATGTCGTCGCCCTTGCCGCCGGGCTGCGGGCCACCGCCGGCGCCCTCCTTGTACTTCCAGTGCGCCGCGATCCCGTACTCCGCGCGCCGATGCATCTCGTGGGTGCGGATCTGCAGCTCGACGGGCTTGCCCTCGGGCCCGATCACGGACGTGTGCAGCGACTGGTACATGTTGAACTTGGGCATCGCGATGTAGTCCTTGAAGCGCCCCGGCACCGGCGACCACATCGCGTGGATGGTGCCGAGCGCCGCGTAGCAGTCGCGGACGTCATCGACGAGCACCCGGATGCCGACCAGGTCGTAGATGTCGGTGAACTCGCGGCCCCGCACGATCATCTTCTGGTAGATCGAGTAGTAGTGCTTGGGCCGCCCGGTCACCGCGGCCTTGATCTTGGCGGTCTTCAGCTCCCCGTCGACCGAGCTGACGACGTCGGCGAGCTGGGTGTCCCGGGAGGGCGCGCGGTCGGCGACGAGCCGGACGATCTCGTCGTACCGCTTGGGGTAGAGGGTCGCGAACGCCAGGTCCTCGAGCTCCCACTTGATGGTGTTCATGCCCAGCCGGTGGGCGAGCGGGGCGAAGATCTCCAGCGTCGTCTGGGCGATCCGCTCCTGCTTCTCCTGCCGCAGGTAGCGCAGCGTGCGCATGTTGTGCAGCCGGTCGGCGAGCTTGATGACGAGCACCCGGGGATCGCGGGCCATCGCCACGACCATCTTGCGGATCGTCTCGGCCTCGGCCGCCTCGCCGTACTTGATCTTGTCGAGCTTGGTGACGCCGTCGACCAGGTGGGCGACGTCCTCGCCGAACTCCTCCTGGACGTCCTCCAGGGTGTACGCGGTGTCCTCGACCGTGTCGTGCATCAGCGCCGCCACGAGGGTGGTCGTGTCCATGCCGAGCTCGGCGAGGATCGTCGTCACCGCGAGCGGGTGGGTGATGTAGAGGTCGCCGGAGCGCCGGCGCTGGTCGCCGTGCAGCTGCTCGGCGAGCTCATAGGCCCGCACCACCTGCCGGGTGTCGGCCTTCGGATGGCTCTTCCGGATCGTGCGCAGCAACGGCTCGAGGACGGCCGGGGTCGTGCCGGGGCGCGACGGCGCGGTCAGGCGGGCCAGCCGGGCTCGCACCCGCCGGCCGCTGGGCGGTCCGAGGCTGGTGGAGCTGGACGGCGCGGACTGCCGGTCGTGGTCGTCGAGCAGCTCCGGCTCTGTCACCACCGCAGGAGGAGGAGCGTCAGCCGCCATGCGCCCTCCTTCCGTCCTGGACCCACAGTCTAGAGAACGCGGGGACGGCCGCCAGGCTTCCGCTCAGATGGTGATCAGGGTCGTGACCGGTAGGTCGGCCAGCGCAGCCCTCCAGGGCAGGAAGCTCAGCTCCATCAGGGCGGCCATCCCGACCACCGTGGCGCCGGCCTGTTCGATGAGCGCGACCGTCGCCGCCGCCGTACCGCCCGTGGCCAGCACGTCGTCGACGATCAGGACCCGGTCCCCCGGCGAGAACGCATCCGCGTGCACAGCGAGGGTGTTGCTGCCGTATTCGAGGTCATAGGACCGGGTGTGGACCGCCCTGGGCAGCTTGTCCGGCTTGCGTACGGGGACCAGCCCGGCATCCAGGTGGTAGGCCACCGGCGCGGCCAGGAGGAACCCGCGGGCCTCGATGCCCACGACCTTGTCGATGTCGGCCTCGAGGTAGGGCTCGGTGAGGGCGTCGACGACCTGCCGGAGGGCGTCGGGGCTGCCGAGGAGCGGGGTGATGTCCTTGAAGACGACGCCGGGCGTGGGCCAGTCGGGGACGTCGACGATGAGGTCTGCCAGCCGCGCCAGATCCTCAGGGCTCACCGCTTGCGCTTGCCGGTCGGACGGCTGCCCTTCGGCTTGCGCTTGCCCTGCAGCTGCTTGCTGGGCTTGCGGGTCGCGGTGGCGGTCGCAGTCGCGGTGGCCGGGGCCACGTCCAGCGCCTCCGGGTCGGCGTTGGCCGAGCGCTGCGACAGCCGCACCGGGGCCTTTCCGGACGTCCGGCGGTCGATGACCCGCTGGTGCAGCTGCTTGAAGCGCGGTTCGCGCTCCTTGAGGTCGGCGAGCAGCGGCGTCGCGAGGAACAGGCTCGAGTAGGCACCTGAGGCGAGGCCGACGAACAGCGCGAGCGCCAGGTCCTTCAGCGTGCCGGCACCGAGCAGCAGCGCCCCGACGAACAACAGGCCGGAGACCGGCAGCAGCGCGATCAGCGAGGTGTTGATGGACCGCATGAAGGTCTGGTTGACCGCCAGCTCCGCGGCCTCGGCGTAGGTGTGCTGGCTCTGCTTCTCGATGCCCTTGGTGTTCTCGGCCACCTTGTCGAAGACGACGACCGTGTCGTAGAGCGAGTAGCCGAGCACCGTGAGCAGGGCGACCACTGTCGACGGGGTCACGACGAACCCGAGTACGGAGTAGACGCCGGCGGCGAGGATGAGGTCGTGGACGAGCGCGATCATGGCCGCCGCCGCCATCTTCAGCTCGAACCGCAACGCGATGTAGAGCGTCACGGCGATCAGGAAGATGATCAGCCCGCGCAGCGCCTTCTTGCTGACATCACTGCCCCACGACGAGCCGGTGCTCTCCGACGTCACCGAGTCGCTCGTGACCTTGAACTTCGTGGCGAGTGAGTTCGCCAGCGTCTCGGTCTCCTTGACCGAGAGCGGCTCGGTCTCGATGCGCACGCTCTGCGCGCCGCTCGTGCTCTTCAGCGTCTGCACGATCGGGTTGGTGAAGCCTTGGCCCTCGACGAAGGTGCGGGCGTCCTGCACCGAGACGTGCGCACTGTTGGGCACGGTGAACACCACGCCGCCCTTGAACTCCACACCCAGGTTGAAGCCGCGGAAGATCATGCTGCCGGCCGCGACGAGCACGAGGATGAGCGACGCGAGGTAGAAGGCCTTGCGCCGCTGGATCAGCGGGAAGGACGTCTCGCCGTGATAGAGCCGGTAGACCATGCCGTGCTTGTGCTCGCTCATGTCAGGCCTCCATCGGCAGCAGGGGTCTGGGCGGCGAGCGGCTTGCGCTGCGGCGTGGTGATCGGGTCGTGTCCCTCGGGGCCGTAGAAGCCGGTGAGGCGGCTCCTCGAGAACCACCTGAAGCGGGCCAGCCACGAGATCAGCGGGCGGGTGAACAGGAACACGACCACGAGGTCGAGCAGCGTCGAGAGCCCGAGGGTGAAGGCGAAGCCTCGTACCGCGCCGATGCTGGCGAAATACAGGACCACGGACGCGATCAGCGACACGATGTCGGCGTTGAGGATCGTACGACGGGCGCGCACCCACGCCCGGTCGACCGACGACCGAGGGGTCCGGCCCTCGCGGATCTCGTCCTTGAGGCGTTCGAAGAACACGACGAACGAGTCGGCCGTGATGCCGACGGACACGATGAAGCCGGCGATGCCCGCGAGGCTCAGGGCGAAGCCGAGCTGCTGGCCGAGCACGCAGATGCAGGCGTAGACCAGACCGGCGCTCACGCCGAGCGAGGCGATCGTCACGAAGCCCAGCACGCGGTAGTAGAGCATCGAGTAGAGGATGACGGCGATCAGCCCGATGCCGCCGGCGAGCAGGCCGCTCCGCAGCTGGTCGTCGCCGAGGGTGGCCGAGGTGAAGCTGGTCGTCCCGGCCGTGAACGTGAGCGGCAGGGCACCGAACTTCAGGTTGTTGGCGAGCTCCTGGCCGGACGCCTGGGTGAAGGAGCCGGTGATCTGGGCGTCACCCTGGATCACCGACTGGGTGACCGGCGCGGTGAGGACGATGCCGTCGAGGGTGATGGCGACCTCGTTGGTCGGCGCCGGCTGGTTGACCGTGTCCTTGGTCAGCTGGGTCCAGCGGTCCTGACCGCCGCCCTTGAACGACAGGTTGACCTGCACCGTGCCGCTCTGCGGGTCGACCGTGACGTTGGCGCCCTTGATGTCCTTGCCGTAGACCTTGGCGGCCTCCAGGTGGTACTTGGTGTAGCCGTCCTTGTCGCAGGCCACGATCTCCTTGC
>JAWWOJ010000169.1:0-7098 GCA_033851885.1 Frankiales bacterium
GTTGGTAAAGCCACGGACACGACCGGTCTCGGCGTCGACGGCAACCAAAGTGTGGCCGTCCTGCGTCCGTAGGATCTCGCGCCACCCGTCCCCGCGGCGCTGCACCGAGAGTCCGTCCAGGACATGCTGGGGCAACAGCCCGCTGTACGCCACCCGCCACGTTTCCACATGAACAGCCGCGATGGCGTCCGCCTGGCCCACCTCGGCCACACAGATCAGAGGGTTGAGACTCACGCGCCTGACCGTATGCCGACCGCGCAGAGCGCCGCTTCCCGAACGGCGAGCAGCCTTCATCGGTTCCCGCAACATCACAGCGAAGAGCGCCTGCTGGCCGCCGCGGCTCTCCGAGCTGCGAGTCGAGGTAGTGCGCCGCTACCTGTCGTCGGCCGTACTGGGAATGCGAGCCTGGCGACAGGCACCTCTTCGTTGTTTGGCTGACCGTCCACGGGCGAACCCAGCCAAACCTCAAGCGATGGGGTTGGATGTTTTCACCCCGAGCCGTCGAGAGGTTGTCATGTACGAAGGCGCTGAACCAGTCTCCTACGAAGGCGTGCCGCATGGAACGCCAGTTCTGTCGTCGAGTGGGCTGGAGTTCGGCACGCTCGCCAACGTGCTCGAAATCGCTTCCGAGGACGTCTTCGACGGTTTGATCGTGAAGACGCACGATGGTGAACGCTTCGTCGATCGTGACCAAATCTCCCAGATCACGACGAAGTTCATCAAGTGTGACTTGGACGACGCCGCTGTGGCGCAGCTCCCCGAGCCCAGCGGAAGTCCAGTCTTCCGTGCGAACGCTCTGGAAGATGAAGGTCGCACCTTCCGCGACTGGATCGGACGAACCTTCCAACACCACGGTTGGGACGAGCAGAAGTAACGTTCCCTGCCAGGGCGACGCTGGCCGGAAGCCGCTACCTGACGGTGGAGAGCGCCTGCTGACCACCGTGGCCCTCCGGGCTGGAGAGCGAAGTAGTCCGTCGTTACCCGCTCGACCGGATGAGCCCCGTTCGGGAGGGGAATGCGGACCGCTACGCAGTTCAGGTCAAAGCTTGGCGCCGCTTGGGACGATGGCCGCTCCTGAGCAGGACCCCGCCTGCAGCAACCGAGAGCAGCCCGGTCATGGCGAGTCGCAGGACGGGCACGCCCGTGAAGGGCAACGAGGTGCGAGTGACCCGCACCGCAAAGCGCGCGACGTTGCTCAGGTTCAGGCCAGCCTTGCTGACGACGACCTCCTCCGTTTTCAGCAGGCTTCCTACAGTGGACGACCCTGTCGGGTCCAAGCGCAGCGGTACATCGGCGAAGCCGCTACCCGAGATGGTTGCGCCGGGTTGTAGGGCCGGCAGCCAGCAGTAGCGGGTCCCAGCCGCACCGCCGCATCCAGCTGAGGTGAAAGGCCCCGTCCCGCCAAATCCCGGGAGGCCGTCGAAATCGACCGATTCGCTGAGCCGAAGCCCGGACAAGGTCTGGCCAGTGAGGTTCGTCATACGGACGGTCCACCTCACCCGGTCAGGCGCAGCTACGGAGCGCAGTTTCGGCGTCACCGTGACGTGGATGGCGGCGCTCTCTGCGGCCTGACTTGGCGTCGCTGCCCACAGCGACCCGACGAGCAGCGTGCTGCCCAGGATCATGCTGCGGGTCAGTTGCATCATGTCCATGGGCGCACGCTCCCGCATCGACCAAAGCTGCGCCAGGTCCTGGGACCGGCGTGCGTGCTCTTAAGGAGGCGACCCGATGTCCTCCGTGTCCGCCGGTTCTCAACGCGGGATCGCTGCCTGCTGTCGCGGTCACGGGGGTGCCGGGACCAGGGTTTGCCGAACGTCGACGCAGCTGCGCCGCTGCGGGCTGCAGTCGCCTGGCAGCGCTATGGCCTGAGGGGTCCGATGTCGTGTCCTGCCTTTCGGCAGTCTTGCACGACGCTACTGTCCGAATGGAAATACGCCTGGATCTGGCTAGCGGCCTCCGCCGTCCTGCCGCTGTTGTGCGCGAGCGCTGAGGCGTCGAGATGCTGATAGGCCGCGCTGATGTGGCGTCCAAGCTGTTCCCAGCCAGTGCTACGCGAAGTGGCTTGGTCGGCGTCGCTCAGAGCATGTGCCCGCAGCAGCTTGATCGCGATGACGGCGCTCGCGGTCTGGTGCCGGTTCGTGCCTGCGTACGTGACGCAAGCTGCTTGAGCGAGGGCCTTACCGGGTGTCGGCGTCGCACCGCATCCACCCACTAACGTGGCCACGGCAACCAGCAGGACGAGCCGCGGACTCATGAGCCGACGGTAGCGCTGACTCAGGTGACTACGCGGCCGCCGCTTGCCCGTGTCGTGCTTCCTGGGCTAACGCTCCTCTCAGCGCAACAAGCGGCACAGAGCCGCGGCCGATCACCGGGCATATCCAGGACCGTGCCGTGATGGAGCTCGGTGTTGCTGGCGGGAGTGGTCGCAGTTCGCGGCCGACCTGTCAGGCGGAGGTCGGTCAGGCGCGGAAGTCCAGAACCTGCTCCGGGGCATGGAAGTCATCGGCGAGTGAGAACCCGTGGACTTGTTGGACGTGGTCGCGGAACCATCGGTTGAATGGGTCGTCCGAGTTCCCGAGTGTGGTGAAGGCGGCGTCAAGATCGTCTGCCTCGAGGTACACGATGGCCACATCTCCGGCCGGTGTCGTTTGTATCCATACCTTTTCGGCGGTGATCCCCGCTCGGCGGCGGGCGTCTTCATAGTCGGTCCTGCGCTCGCCGGTCTGAAAGGAAGTCATGACGTCTCGGTCAAGTTCCGTCATGCCCGGTAGCAACGGGGCGGCGAAGGCGATGGTCGGCATCGGTGTTTCCCCACTTCCTGGTGGTGGTCGCATCAGGCGTCCGTCCGCGTCCGAGAACGTCTGGCGTGACAAGTGATAACCCCGAATGTTTGGCATGTCAAGTACTTGGTCTAGGCTGGACCACGTGAACGAGGACGAGTCAGTCCGGTGGATGCCGGCCTTCCTCGCCCTGCTGCGTACCCATGCACGTCTCAAGGACCAGCTTGAGCTCGACGTTCGCCGTATCAGCGGGCTCAGCGTGGCGCGTTACGACGTTCTCATGCACCTGGACATGGCAGGCGGTCGGCTCGGGCTGAGCGACCTCGCAGAAGCCGTGGTCTTGTCGCCATCTGGATTGTCCAAGCTACTCGACCGCATGCAGGAGTCAGGTCTCGTCGAGCGACAACCCGATCCCGACGATGCCCGCTCGACATTCGCGACGATGACCCGGCACGGCCGCGAGGTAGTGCGGAAGACCCGTCAGCGTCACCACGCGTTCCTGCAACACATCTTCGGCGACGTGCTCGATGATCGCGATCTCGCCGACCTCACTCGGATCATGGCCCGACTCAACCCAGGCTTACGACGCTGACGTCCAGCGCCGCATCGCCCTGCCGGATCTCCGTCGGTAGCCCTGGCCATAGCAGTACTCGGTGTCGAGCTTCGCCGCGGACTGGGCGGGGACCTCCGCTACTGGCAGATCACAGTAATCGGATCCAGCGATCGACGTCCCACTCGTCGACCCCGATCGTTCCGCCTCTGCAATGGTAGGCCGGGGTGATCCCCCTGATCGTGGTGGCCGGCAGCCTTTTACCTGCGTCTGCGGACGTGGTGAAAATCCCCTCAAGCCGGGCCATGCCGGGACCGATGTGAAGGGATGACTGGAGAGCCGCCCGTCACAGGGCACCCAGAGGCTCACCCGGACTGGGCCTACCCCCCTGTTCAGGCGACCTCTGTCGCCGTGCTGCCGCAGCGCTCCTTCCTGCCACCAGCCGGCACCACGACGTCTCTGTCCCCCGCGGCCGGCAACGAGTCCGGGCTGCCCGTGGGCACCGCGCTGACGGTCGGAGGCCTCGGGCTCCTGCTGTCGCTTGGGTTGACCCTCTGGTCGCGATCCCAGTCCGACGCGACGCAGCAGATCGACCACCAGCTGCGGCTGAGCCTGGTGATCACGCTCGGCTTCTATGTGCTGCTCGGCGGCGCTCTGGGGGCGTTCTGCGTCCAACGCCGGGTGGGCCTGACATGGATCAGGGGAAGCGCCCCCGTCGCGCTGCTCTGGGGGCTTCCGCTGGGTGCCGCCGGTGGCGGGTTGGCGGTGCTCCTCAACTCCGCGATCGCCGGTCACCTCGCCAGCGACCCCCGTGCAGAACTGCTCGTCGGTGGCGGTGGTGCGCTCAGGATCGGGCTCACCGTCGTGGTGACCGCGGCCCTGGCACCTGTCGTCGAGGAGGTGCTCTTCCGCGGCGTCCTCGCCGGCACCCTGCTCTCCCGAGGCCCCGCACCCGCAGTGTGGGTGAGTGCGGTCGCCTTCTCGATATGGCACATGAACCCGACCTCCCTGCGCTACTACGTCTTCATGGGTCTCCTGCTCGCGACCCTCTGGCGCAAGCACGGCCTGCTCGCCTCCATGGCGGCCCACGCAGCTTTCAACGGAGTCCTCACCATCGCCGCGGTCGCCGCGACCACCGGTGCCGGTCACGTGACCTCCTACGAGTCGATCTCCTTCCAGCTCCCCGGGGGCTGGCACGAGCAGCGCACCTCGATCGTTCCCGGCGGTATGGCCGTCGAGGGTCCCGGCGGCGCCGGCCTCGTGGTCCTCGCCCGTCCCGGTGCCGCCCCGACGCTCGAGCAGATGTTCGGCAACCTCGTCGCCGCCGAGAGCGGAAACCCGCTCCGGACGGTCCAGCCCGGAAGCGAGCGCCGCATGCAGACTCCTGCAGGTGAGGCAATCGAAGCTGACATCACGCTGTCCGGTCAGCCCGGTCACGTGCTCGACCTGGTCGTCAACGGCACGGCCTACGAATTGATCGTCGTGACCGGCGGCAGCCCGGCAGCCGAGCGCGGCTGGCACCTGATCACGGCCTCGGTGGCGACACGATGATCCTCGCCGACTCATACAGCACGTCCTCCGGCGTACCCGGGATCGTCTGGTCCCTCGCGATCGCCGGGCTGTTCGCCTGGCGCGGCTACCGCGCTGCTGTGGAGGTAGAGCGCATCAACGGCCGCTCCCCGTATGGCTGGGAGCCCGTCACCTGGTCGATCATCTGCTTCTGCACCGCGCTTTTTGGGCGCCTCCTGCTCGCCGCCGGCGCCAGCCGCGCGCGGAACCGGACGTCCTCCAGCTATGCGGCTGTCCCTGAGTGGACACCTCCCCCGGCGCCGGCGTGGACGTCCCCCGCGCCTCCGCCACCGTCGGTGCCGATTTGGACGCCCACGCCCGCCCGTGACGCACTCGTGGAGTCTGCGGCCTCTCAGGCTGCGGTCCTGGGGGCTCGCGGTCTTGAGTCTCCGGTCGAGACTCTGCAGATGCCGGTGGATGCTGAGATCGCGACCCCCGCGGTGTTGCCCCCGACTCCGACAGCACCTGCGACGCCGGCCGCCATGCCCTCTGCGATCACCATCCTTCCCAGCTGGTAACCCGCTGCGCTTAACCCCGGATGCATCGGGTTGGCCGTGATCTTGCGCGGGTCGTGACACACGACTGCCGTACTGCTTTCCCAGCGGCGAGCCAATAACGACGGCCAATTGTCTTGCCGCAGAGCCTTGGCGGCGCGGTGGAGAACGGGTTCCCGCCTGCTGATCGGCCCCTACATCAGATCCCGCCCGATGCTGCGATAGTTGAAGAGTGGCCTTGGATGCCGAGCCTGACGTGTCCCTGGTGACCCGTGAGGCCAGTCGCGGTGGGTGCTGCCTCCCTTCTTCGAGATCGAAGGACGCACAAGAGCAGTCAATAGCGCCCCTCTCAGGTCAGCGAAGAGCGCTGCTGACCGGCGCAAGCTCGGGCCCGCGGAAGCGAGGTAGTTCGTTGCTATCTGCTTGGCCCCAAAAGGGGCTCTACGCGCGGCAACGCTGAATCGTTGTCACGATCCCCGAACCGCTTCCAACCACCCGAGGATGACGCGCACCGGGGGTGGTTACGGCACCAGTGTCCGGTTCCGCGGGAAAGGCGGGGCGCGGCGCAGGTGAACGCGGTTCGACGGCGAACACGGCGTGACCCAGCTGATTGGATCGGATCAATGCGCCGCGCGGTTCTTGTCGTCACGACTCTGCTGGTTGCCGCGGTGCTGGGCGTGCAGGCGCAGGCGGGACCCATCATTCCGATGCACCAGCAGACCGTCACCGAGGACGTGCACGGCAGTGTCCGGTCAGTCACCGTGACCGGTGACTACAGCAGCGTGAAGGTACTCACCGGCACCTCGACCCGCGTCCGTGCGCAGGAGAGCTGGAACTTCCAGCAGCCCAAGCTCACCGTCTCGCTGAACCGCGGAGTCCTCAAGGTCGAGATCAGCTGCACGGACTCCACCACGGTCGGCGGCGTGGTGTTCGTCGGTTCCGGGGACCTGGTCAACGACTGCACCGATGACCTGACCGTCACAGTGCCCTCGGCGGCGAGCCTGGCGGTGACCAGCAGCGGCGCGATCACCTCCACCGGCCGGCACGCGGCGCAGCGGCTGCACAGCTACGGCGCCGGCGTGACGGTTGCCCACTCGATCGGATCGGTGGACGCCTCGAGTGACTCCGGCAATGTGACGGGCAGCGACCTCCACGGCGTGCAGGTGAGCCTGCGCAGCGGCCAGGGCAGTGTCGAGGCGAGGGGGCTCCGCGCCACCGAGCTGTCGCTGTCCTCCGACGCCGGGGACGTGAGCGCCGACTCGGTCGTCGTCGGCAACCTCTCGGCACACAGCGGCCAAGGCGCCCTGGCGGTCACCGACACCACGGCCCGCTCGATGATGCTCAGCACCGACAGCGGCGATATCACCCTCCAGCGGCTGCACCTGGGATCTCTGCAAGCCTCCACCGGACAAGGCATCGTCCGGAGCAGCCACCTCTCCGCTGCTACCGCCTCCCTGCGCAGCAGCAGCGGCGACGTCACCGTCAACGACGCCAACAGCAGCACCCTGGAACTCAGCAGCGGACAGGGCACACTCACCACCACCGGCCTGCGCGTCACTCACCTGACCGCCACGACCGACGCGGGCAACATCCACGCCGTCACCACCAACGCGCCCAACGAGATGCTGCTGCACTCAGGGCAGGGCACTGTCCTCGGTGACGTCGCGACGGGTACCTACGCCGTCACCGCAAGCAGCGGGCAAGG